>NZ_JAFCUI010000010.1:0-97195 GCF_049896445.1 Acinetobacter sp. TWP2-2-3 | reverse complement strand
CAGAAGTGAAACCTCTTAGCGCTGATGGTAGTGTGGGGTTACCCATGTGAGAGTAAGTCATCGCCAGCTCATTATTCGAAATCCCCCTCCGCCAAGGCAGAGGGGGATTTTTTTATGCGTGGGATTTTAGTCAAATAGCTCTTGGAATTGTTGAATATTGATTAAAAACTAGACTCATGGGTTTAGATTTTTAAGGAATAAGTAAGACTTTAGTCGGATATTGCATGAAAAGTAGGTGTGTTGAACTAAGTTGTTGCGAAGACATGGCGATAAGAATCATTAAAAATAATAAATAAGAGTTAGGGTCATGTGTCGTGCTGAAAACAACGAAAAAAACTCACAGGAGGTGAGTAAAAATGGCAGAAAACATGAAGCGAGTAGCAAACACTGTAAGTGTGAATGATGTGATTGATCAGGCAAAATTCACTAAATTTCACTTAAGCATTGTATTATGGTGTTTGTTTATTGTCCTATTTGACGGATATGATTTAGCAATTAACGGTGTCGTTCTGCCTCTACTTATGCAAGAGTGGGGCATGAGTGCTGTTCAAGCAGGCATGCTTGCAAGTACAGCGCTGGCTGGCATGATGTTTGGAGCCATGCTATTTGGGATGCTTGCAGACAAAATTGGTCGTAAAAAAGTTATCTTGATTTGTGTTTCTTTATTTAGTGCTTTTACATTTTTAGGTGGATTTACCACTAATCCAACAGAATTTGGTATTTTACGTTTTATTGCTGGTTTAGGGATTGGTGGTGTATTACCAAACTTAGTCGCTCTAACGTCTGAATATGCACCTAAACGTTTAAAAAGCACACTGGTAACCACCATGTTTAGTGGTTATGCGGTGGGCGGTATTATGGCTGCATTATGCGGTACATGGTTTACACCAAGTTTTGGTTGGGAAATTATGTTCTTCATTGCAGGTATTCCATTACTTTTTGTTCCATTTTTTTGGAAGTTCTTACCTGAGTCTTTAACTTTCCTCGTTAAAGAACAAAAAGTGAATGAAGCACGTCGTTTTATAAAGCAAGTCGAGCCAACTGCAGACATACAAGAAGATACTGAACTGGTTCTAGCTAGCGCTGATCAGACCCAAAGTGCATCAGTAAAAGCTTTATTTACAGAAAATCGTGCCACAGGAACATTCTTATTTTGGATTGCTTTCTTTATGTGCTTACTCATGCTTTACGCACTTGGAAGCTGGCTACCAAAACTGATGATGGCAGCGGGATATTCTTTAGGTAGCAGTTTAATGTTCTTATTAGCACTGAATATTGGTGCCGTGATCGGAACCATTAGCGGTGGTATTTTGGCAGACCGTTTTGACTTTAAACCTGTTCTTATGAGTATGTTAACTGTCGGTGTACTATCTTTGGTTGGTTTGGGCTTTAATTCTCCAACCCCTGTTATTTATTTACTTGTCAGTTTAGCAGGTGCCTCATCTATTGGTACCAGTATCTTGTTATATAGCTATGTTGCTCAATACTATCCTGTTGCAGTACGTTCTACTGGTATTGGTTGGGCTTCTGCTGTAGGGCGTACAGGTGCAATTGTTGGCCCAATCGTGATTGGTATGCTGCTTGGTATGGAGTTACCACATAAATGGAACTTTATCGCAGTGGCAATGCCAGGTATTATTGGCATCATCGCTATTTCAATGATTCGTAAGCCACAACCTGGTCGCATTATGGTGAAAAAATTAAAAACAGCCAAAATTTAAACTCTCGTAATTAACCCATTCAGTTAAAAAGCTCCTTACTTAAAGGGGCTTTTTCATATCTTCAGTATGAAATTAAATCAATATTCAATTGGTCAAAAGAATAAGTGGATTAAAAGAGCTTAAATATGGTGTAAATTAAAAAATAAACATCAATTATTCAAAAGATTATACTAATAATAGTGTGACATATCACGCAAATAAATGACATTTCCGAGAGCATAGCAGAATATCAATTAGTCTTATTGTGCCTTAAATCCTGCTTGCGTATATTGCCTGACATTGAAGATTGACTTCAGTCTTCAACAAGATGTTATGGACAAGTACTCATGGGAGATGAGAACGATGACAACGGAAAAAATAGATGTAAATTCTGTAGTCGATAATGCGAAATTCACGCCTTTCCACTTCAATGTAGTTGCTTGGTGTTTACTCATTATCTTATTTGATGGCTACGATCTCGCAATCAATGGTGTAGTTTTACCGTTATTGATGCAAGACTGGGGCTTAAGTGCAGTGCAGGCCGGAATGCTTGCAAGTACCGCGCTGGCCGGCATGATGTTTGGTGCGATGATCTTTGGTTCCCTCGCGGACAAGATCGGTCGTAAGAAAGTGATCATGATCTGTATTGTATTATTTAGTGGTTTAACTTTTGCTGGCGGCTTTGCTTCAAACCCAACCGAATTCGGTATTTTACGTTTCCTTGCCGGTCTTGGTATTGGTGGTGTAATGCCAAACCTAGTGGCATTGACTTCGGAATATGCTCCACAAAAAATGCGTAGTACGCTGGTGACCACCATGTTTAGTGGTTATGCGGTCGGTGGCGTGATGGCAGCGTTATTAGGTTCATGGTTCACGCCAAGTTTTGGTTGGCAAATCATGTTCTTTATCGCGGGTATTCCACTGTTTTTATTACCAGTGATCTGGAAATTCCTGCCTGAGTCGCTCGCATTTATTGTGAAGCAGAACAAGCAGCCTGAAGCTCGTCGTATCGTACGTCGCTTGGCGCCAAATCTGACAGTTACTGAGAATACAACTTTCACTTTGCCACAGGAAAATGTGCCTGAAGCAGCCAACGTGGTGAGTTTGTTCCGTCGTGGTCGTGCGGTCAATACTTTACTGTTCTGGGTCGCGTTCTTCACTTGTCTGTTAACCATGTATGCACTGAGCAGCTGGTTACCGAAGTTGATGATGGCAGCAGGCTACTCGATGGACAACAGCTTGATGTTCATGATGGTGATGAACGTTGGTGCGGTTGTAGGTATTGTGGGTGGTGGTATTCTGGCGGATCGTTTCCACCTGAAACCGGTACTGATGTTCCTCGGTATGATGGGTGCGATTGTGATGAGCTCAATGGGCTTTGCATCTAACCAATTCTTACTTTACATCCTGGTATTCCTGGCGGGTGCAGCGTCGATTGGTTCACAAATGTTGCTATATAGCTATGTTGCGCAGTTCTACCCACTTGCAGTACGTTCGACAGGTATTGGCTGGTCTTCTGCGATTGGTCGTATGGGCGCGATTGTAGGGCCGATCCTGATTGGTGGTTTGCTTGGTATGAACCTGCCTGCTTACTTCAACTTTATGGCAGTCGGTTTACCGGTTCTGATTACTGCAATTGCGGTTGCGTTAATCATGCATGACAATGAATCTGAGAAGATTGGTTCAATTGAACCAGCAGTGTCTAAAGCTTAAAGCTAAGTATTAAATAAGAAGCCTCCGAAAGGGGGCTTTTTTATGGTTATTAGTTGATAAAAACTAATTCACAATTTATTTTGTAGTAATTAACTGAATTATAAATATCATGACCTTAGAATTATTTATAGCATCTTTAGCTCTCTTAATTTCAGTAATGCAATTATGGAAAACTTATTTTTATAAATCTAAACCATTCTTCACGATTGGAACTTTAACAGAACAAATTTATCCGATAAAAAGTGCTAGTGAAGAATGGTATGTGTGTAGTTTTCATATGCCAATTTCAATCTCGAATCATGGTGCTCAATTACTGATTATTGAAAAACTTAGACTGAAGTTGGTTTATCAAGATATTGAATTAAAGAATAACTATGAATATCTCTATGCTAAATGGATTCTTGATACAAAAGATTCCAAAAAAATTGATAGTGATCGATTCAGATGGATAAATGATATTGATCTTGAAGATTGGATTCCTCAACTTATTCAAGCCCGATCTATACAATCAAAAAGTTTTATTTTTGAAACCCGCTGGGATTTTCCTATCGATCAGAAGTTGACAGTTACTTTGCAAGGTAAGCTTATGAATTTAACTCTTGGAGCGATATAAGTTCATGGGATATAAATCATAATCTCACTGTTTGGCAAATGTTGGTGATGGGTGGAAGTTCCATTGGTCATACTACAGAGCCAAAAGTTTTAAGAAGATCAAAAGCCTTATCTAATAAAATTTATATTAAGAATAAGATAGAATTTAATCCTGATAATTCTTTTTTGATACCTTCTTATTCAAATAAAAAAAATGCTCTATCTAAAATTTTAAAGATACTGAATAAGCATTAATTTAAATATTAGACCTCTTGCGAAAGTATCGTTTTACCTAATTTTTGAATTGGCTAAAACCTTATAATATGTAGCTTTTGGCTGTTTAAATTTTAAATTTTGACTAACGCAAGAAGTCTATTATTCTTAGTATTATTGAGATAAGGTAATGTGATAATCGCGCTATTCTAAATAGAGTAGAGGTATAGAAAATATGAATATTAATTCATTCTCCCCAATCCCTGAAGGTGATGAAGAACTGCATCTTCCTGAACTGGTGTACTGGGCATCTCTTGGTGATGTTGAACAGGTTGAGCAGGGCTTGCAAGAAGGTCTGGACGTCAACTCCGCCGATGAAGAAGGCTATAGTGCCTTACAGGCTGCAGCTGAAAATGATCATTTAGACGTAGTTAAGCTTCTGGTTAGCAAGGGCGCAGATATTGCACATCGCAGTCCAAATACTGCTTTAGAACTGGCTGAAATGGCCGGAAATAAAGACGTGGTGACTTATCTGAAAAGTTTGGCCGGTGGTGTCTAAATATAAAAAAGAACCTCAATGCTGAGGTTCTTTTTTTAGTGTAGGAGCTTAGGCAGCTTCGCCTTCAAGCTCTTTTAAGATCGCTTCATTGAAAGCCGGTAAATCGTCCGGATTGCGTGAAGTAATCAGTACCCAGTCACCTGTATTGCAGCGGTGGACTTCTTCGTCGACCCATTTCCCGCCGGCATTTTCCAGATCTAGCTTGATGCTCTTATATGAGGTCAGATTCTTGTCTTTGATGCGCTGTGCATCAATCAGGGTCCATGGCCCATGACAGATCGCGGCAATCGGTTTGTGATTGTCGGCAAAATGCTGAATGATTTTTTGCGCATCCTGATTGATTCTCAATGTATCCGCATTGACTGTACCGCCGGGAATCACCAAAAGATCATAATCATTCGGATCGACATGGTCGAAACTGGTATCCGGCGTGTATTGGGTAGCAGCCTTGGTATCACCTTTGACAGTGGCGACATCTTCATTTTTTTCTGCAGCATGAATGACTTCAAAACCTTTGGACTTTAGAAAATTTAAAGGCTCAGTGAGTTCATCATGTTCAATGCCTTGATTGGATGTAATAAAGAGGACCTTTTTTACCATGATTGCTGTTCCCAAAAAATGTGAGGATTTTTAGCTTAACAACAAGGAGATTCTTACAATGTTGGAGTTTTAGCTCGGAACTGTTAAGCAATGATAAATAAAATAATAGGCAGAAAAAAAGCCCCGACATCCTGTCGGGGCTTTTTCGTATCTCGTGATTTAGGTATAACTCCTGTCGTACCTCACGTCCTGGTGTTGCGATGTTATTCTTGTTTTTAGGTCTTCTGGAGCATCCTGCTCTCTATGTTTATAAAGTAATACACATCCCGGTGGCGCACTAGCAGCAGATTGCGGTTATTGCTGTACGCTTTGGCTTACATCAGCGCAGAGAAATTGAGCTGTGCAAGCTTAACCAGTTGTATTGCATTAAAAATGCACATCTAGACCGATATAAGGACCTTTAAATTCCAACTGTAAGTCTGGACGTTGATCCTGTTCAAAATCTACTTGCATCATACGATAACCGATTTTGGCACCCACATCGACCAGCAGATTATCAATAAAGTCATATTGCAGTTCGGCCTGTACATCGGTTTTTTGGCTATCGCTGCCGTGACTGTAAATAGCTTCGGCTTTGGCACTCATACCGGTAAATGGCAGTTTCACCCCGACGGTTGCGTAGAGCAGGGGACTGTATTCATCCAGATCGTATTGATTGAAAGCAGCATTGCTCAGGTTTTTCACCGTACCATCCAGATTGGTTAAACCTGCGCCTATATCCGCATGCACAATAGTATCTAGCAATTCGTAATACAGAATATAGTCGATATTCTTCAGTTCGATCTCTGAGGCATTGGCAAGCGTGTTTTGTTCACTGTTGCTGTCCAGATTAACATATTTGATTTTTGCATTTGGCAATAACGGTACCGGATGTTCTACAGCGACAGATAGTTGTGCTGTACCTTGTCGATCCAGCGCATGCTTGAAATTGTTATCCTGGCTATAGCCGTCAAAATCCCAGTAGCTGAGATCCGCTTTCACGCCGATCACATCTGCATGACTGAGCGTACTGATTCCAAAACCGAAGAATAAGGTGGTGAGTATTTTTGCGCGCATGGCTCTATTCCCTAAAGCTTTATTAAAATTGGAGGTGTCTGGTTACTTAAAAACATCTTCTTAATATGGAGTAGCAAGTGCATGATATAGAGAATTTCAAAAATGTATATCCTTGGATGTTGAAGGACAATAAGATGGTAGCGAGAAGCACACAACAAGCGAAAGAGTATGCATTATATGTCGCCGGTCAGGCTGTTCAGACGGATAAATGGCTAGAGGTCAAACATAAATATAATCATGAACTGTATGCCCGTGTCGCCTTGGCAGATGCCAACACACTGGAACAGGCGATTCAGTCTGCCGTAGACGCAGAAGCCGAAATGGCTGCCTTGGAGCCGTTCCAGAAACAGAAAATTCTGCTGCATTGCGTACGCCGTTTTCGTGAGATTCATGAAGAACTGACTGAAATTCTGATTGCAGAAGGGGGCAAGCCGCGTAAAGCAGCCGAAGCCGAAGTTGAACGTCTGATTAATACTTTCCAGATTGCCGCAGATGCCGTGACCCAGGTTGATCAGGGACGTATGCTGCCTTTGGCCGTGACTGCGGCAGCATCCGGTTATCGGGGCATTGTAAAGCAGGTGCCGATTGGTGCAGTGTCTCTGATCAGTCCGTTTAATTTTCCTTTAAACCTGACCGCGCATAAAATTGCTCCTGCGATTGCAGCCGGTTGTCCCTTTGTGCTGAAACCGCCGAGTCTAACCCCTATTTCTGCCTTAAAAATTGCCGAAATTCTGGCGGAAACCGATTTACCGCAAGGTGCGTTTTCGGTATTGCCCTGTCCGCGAGAGCTGGCTGATCTACTTGTCACCGATGAGCGTTTTAAATTACTCAGTTTTACCGGTTCCGATGCTGTAGGCTGGGATATGAAAGCGCGTGCCGGTCGTAAAAAAGTGGTCTTGGAGCTGGGTGGCAATGCTGCTGTCATGATTGAGCCAGATACCGAAATTAACGATGCCTTGATTAATCGTCTGATTGGCGGGGCGTATAACCATGCCGGACAGGTGTGTATCAGTGTGCAACGCATTTTGGTGCATCAGCAGATTTATACTGAAGTGAAGGACAAACTGCTGGCGAAACTGAAAACGATTAAAGCCGCTGATCCGAATCTGAGCACAACCTTGGTTGGTCCGATGATCAAGGAAGATGAAGCCAAACGCCTGAAAAAATGGCTGGATAAAGCTGTGAAAAAAGACGCGAAAATCCTGATTGGAGGCGAATTGAATGGTGTGATGTTCGCACCGACCTTGCTGGAAAATGTAGACCACAGTCTGGAAATCTACCGTGATGAAGCCTTTGGTCCGGTGGCAATTCTGGAAGCGTATGCTGATTTCGAATCCGGTATTGCCTGTATCAACCGCAGCCGTTTTGGCTTGCAAGCTGGAGTGTATACCCAGAATCTGAACAAGATGCTGTATGCCTGGGATCATCTGCATGTCGGCGGTGTCATTATCAATGATATTCCGTCTTTCCGGGTCGATAACATGCCTTATGGCGGGGTCAAAGATTCAGGTCTGGGTCGTGAAGGAATTCAGTCAGCCATTCGCGACATGCAGGAAGAGCGCATGCTGGTGATTAAAGCCTAAGTTTAGAATACTCATCGCTTCGATATCACAGGCAGCTTGTTTTAAATCTGCTTGTGATATTTAAACCGGTTTTTAAAGAGGTCAAAATTCCATGAGAGAATTTGATTTCCCATATCACGGCTTGGTCATGTGCCTTAGTATGAGCCGTTTCATCATTAAATAATGATCTAAAAACAGATGCTGGAGTGGAGTCTTGCAATACATTTTTTAAAACAGCGACCCTGTAGTAAAACTTAAGAAAAAATATATTCCAAAAAGTTTGTCAATATATAACTTGTTTAATCTGGCTTATTTCGCAGAATTATTGAACGCTTAATTCGAATAGATTATAAATAACGAATATTTTAAGCAGAATTTACAGAAAAAATTTAAAAAAGTCAGTATTGTTGAGTCATCTACAAGGTCAGTTTTTCGATCAGACTTTAAGCAAGATGTAAGACCTGCTGACCTGTTTGTACATTAGAATTCGACGCCCACAAGGTGCCCTCTAATTCAAACACCCAAAATTATTGAAAATACTTCTTTTTTTGCTTGCGTCATAACCATAACAAGCAGCATCTAAAGGGGTTAAAAGTTTAGGTGTTCTATGACAGAAACTCGTGAGAATTGGTCCGCACGATCAGGATTCATTATTGCAGCGATTGGTTCCGCCGTTGGCTTGGGGAATATCTGGCGTTTCCCCTATGTTGCCTATGAAAATGGTGGCGGGGCATTCCTGATCCCTTATCTGATTGCGATTTTCGCAGCAGGTTTACCTTTATTGTTTTTAGACTATGCGGTCGGACACAAGTTCCGCAAAGCGCCGCCTATGGCCTATAAAAAACTCATGAATGCCGAATCCCTAGGGTGGTGGCAGGTCATGGTCACTCTGGTGATCGGGATTTACTATGCCAGCGTCTTGTCCTGGGCTGGCAGCTATATGTTCTATTCCTTTGGACAGCAGTGGGGCACAGATACCCAAGGCTTCTTCTTCAATACTTACCTGCAAAATGGTGAGGGTCTGACGCTCGGTTTTGTACCTGTGCTGTTCTTTGGTTTGGTGGTCGTTTGGGCAGCAGTCATGCTGATTCTTTACGGTGGAGTACGCCGTGGGGTGGAACTGGCGAATAAAATCTTTATGCCATTGCTGGTGATTTTATTCACGATCCTAGTGATTCAGGCAGTACGTTTACCTGGTGCAGTCGATGGCTTAAATGCTTTCTTCACGCCGAACTGGGAAGCGATGGCCAACTATAAAGTCTGGTTAGCCGCTTTTGGTCATATCTTTTTCTCACTATCAGTGGGCTTCGGGATCATGTTGACCTATGCATCTTACCTGAAACGCAAAACCAACCTGACTGGTTCCGGGATTGTGGTAGCACTGGCCAACTCGTCTTTTGAAATTCTAGCGGGTATTGGTGTCTTTGCCGCGCTTGGTTTTATGGCGTTCAGCTCAGGTGAGAAAGTTGAAGATGTGGTGTCTGGCGGTATCGGTCTGGCCTTTATTGCGTTTCCGAAAATCATTTCCAGTTTAGGTGCAGGTGGTGACCTGTTCGGTTTCCTGTTCTTTGCTTCGTTGACGGTTGCCGGTATTACCTCGATGGTGAGCATCCTGCAAGTTCCGATTGCTGCGTTCCAAGACAAACTGGGCTGGTCAAAGAACAAGTCAGTGACGATTATTGCTGGTGGTTCAGCGGTGATTTCTACCCTGATGTTCTCGACACATAGTGCCATTACCTTTGTCGATATCATCGATTACTTTGCCAATAACATCGGTATTGTTGGTGGTGGTCTGTTATCGATTATTCTGTTGTCGTGGTTCCGTCGTCCATTAATGAAACAGCTGGAAGGCCATGTGAATGAGTTTGCCAGCGTGAAACTAGGTACGAGCTGGAACTTCATGCTGACGGTGATCACGCCGTTGTCATTATTGCTGGCATTGGGCCTGACCCTGAAATCGATCATGGCAGAAGGTTATGGTGGCTATGCTGCCAGTACCCTATGGATGGTAGGTGGAGGAGTAATGGCATTCTTTATTCTGGGTGCCATTCTATTCAGCCTGATTAAAGATCGTCACAGCTAGGAGAGCGACTATGAATACATCTGCACTAATCATGATGATCATCTCTATCGTTTTATTATGGGGTGGTCTGGTACTGGCTGTGATTCATCTGGCAAAGAATCCGGAAGAACCAGAAGACTAAAAATCTTCACATAAACCTACTGTTACCATTAAAAAAGTCATTATCATCCTTGATGATAATGACTTTTTTAATGGCTGATGCTCTGACATGATTTCCGTTTCAGATGGACAAGTCTATACAGCCTTTGCCGTGACTTTATTTGCCGGGCTGGCCACCGTGGTGGGTGGGGGACTGGTATTATTCTTAAAAAAACCTAATTTCCGTTTGCTGGCCTTTGGTCTGGCCTTTGCTGCCGGGGCCATGATCTATGTCTCTTTAACCGAAATTCTGAACAAATCGATCGCTTCCTTTAGCCTAGATTTTGATGAAAAAACCGGTTTTGCCTTTGGCACTTTTGCTTTTTTACTGGGCGTAGTTCTGGTGTTATTGCTAGATCGCTTTGTGCCAAACCCACATGACACCATTGAGACCCATTCTGCCAAGGGCGTTAGTTCACCCCAATTACTGCGTACCGGCATGCTGACCCTGTTTGCGATTAGCGCACATAACCTGCCGGAAGGGCTGGCGACGTTTTTTGCCACGCTGGAAAGTCCTGCTTTGGGTGCGCCATTGGCAGTCGCGATTGCGATTCATAATGTACCAGAAGGCGTGGCGATTGCCCTGCCGGTCTATATGGCCACCGGCCGTAAAGATTATGCGCTCTGGGCCAGTTTGGTTTCCGGACTGGCCGAACCTTTAGGGGCAGCGCTCGGGTATTTTATTCTGGCACCTTATATGAGTGAAACCGTCTATGGTCTGATCTTTGGCGTGATTGGCGGGGTGATGGTTTATCTGGCGCTGGATGAATTATTGCCGACGGCAAAGCGCTATTCTGAAGGGCATGAAACAGTCTATGGATTGGTGAGCGGCATGGCGGCATTGGCCAGCAGTCTGGTGATTTTTAAGTTTATTCAATAAGCCATATATTCACTAAATCACGCGCCATAAAAAAGGCAGCTTAGGCTGCCTTTCATTTTAAACACATGACTTATGCAGTTTTTTCTATACGGCAATAGAAAAAGCCGTCGCCTTGATCTGCTTTCGGCAACAACTGACGACCATGAATCTGCTCGATGCCCCAATCGGCTTCGATCTTGATTTCTTTGGCATCGGCATGTTGAGCAAAGAATTCGACCATCTGCTGTTCGTTTTCGGCTTTCAAAATTGAACAGGTGATGTACAGCAAAGTACCACCGACTTTCAGTTGCTGCCACATATTTTCCAGAATCTGCTTTTGCAGCTGTACCGTTTGCGGAATATCTGTGGAATGACGCAGTAAGCGGATATCCGGATGACGACGGATCACACCAATTGCGGAACATGGTGCATCCAGTACGATACAGTCGACCGGCTCCGGAGCTGTCCAGGTGATCGCATCAGCCGCGATAATTTCAACATCGGCATATTCAGTTAACAGTAAGCGTTCCAGATTTTCTGCCACACGGACTAAACGTTTGGCATCCTGGTCAATCGCATACAGCTTTTTCGGGCTATATTTTTCCAGGATGTGCGCGGTCTTACCACCCGGTGCAGCGCAGGCATCTACCACGACTTTGCCTTCAAGGTCAGGAACTAAAGTCACGCAAAGTTGGGCATGTTCATCCTGAACCGAGAAGCCACCAGCTTCATAGCCCGGCAGGTTCGGAATATGGACATTCTGTTCCAGAACGATGCCAACTTCAGAAAGAGTACAGGCACGTGCTTCATAGCCTTCTTCTTCCAGAATTTCCAGATATTCATCACGGCTGACCTGATTGACATTGACGCGCAAGGTGAGCGGTGCAATCTGTTTCAAGTCATGTGACAGTTCGGCAAGCTGTTCCGGCCAGTCTTTCTTTAAACGCTTGTAAAGCCAGCTTGGCAGGCCATGCGCCTGATTTAAAGCCAGATCAAATTCTTCTGTTTCACGTGAAACACGACGCAGAACGGCATTCACCAGACCGCTTAAAGGTTCAAAGCCCAGCTGTTTGGCAGCAGTCACGGTTTCTGAAATTGCAGCATGTGCCGGAATACGGGTACATAGAATCTGGTACAAACCCAAATATAAGCAGCTTTCTAGAGCCTGATTATCGAGAGGTTTGGTTAATAGCGGCAGGGTGATGGCTTTCAGGCCATGCCACTGACGTAAACAGCCTAGAGTTAACTCGTGATACAGACCACGGTCACGCTCAGACACAATGTTGATATGTTGATTGAGTACAGAAGCAAGTGATTGGCCATTTTGTACAGCCAATAGGGTTTTTACAACTTGCGCGCGCAAATTCAAATTTTTAGCTGATGATTGAATTTGGCTCATGCGAATTTATATCCTACCGATAGTTTTTGAGTTTGATTAATTTGAACAGCATTCAGGGCTTTGCCGCCTGGCCATTGCAGATTGGTGATACAGATGGCATTTTGATCGCCACACATTACATGCACGCCGTCTTTATCCAGAGCAATTACTTCACCAGGCAGGGCATTGCTTGTCTTTTGCGTAGAAAGCGAGGAATTCCAGATGCGTAAATTGTTGCTGTCATCCAGTGGGGTAAATGCCACTGGCCATGGATTAAAAGCACGAATATTACGGTCAATGGCTGCTGCAGGCTGGGTCCAGTCAATTTGTGCTTCAGCTTTTGATAGTTTATGCGCGTAAACCGTCAGGCTTTCATCCTGGACTTCGCGAATCTCAAGATAGTGCTGTAAGGTCTGTTCCGATTCAAGCACGGCCACAATCGCCTCAGCACCTTGCAGCGCCAGTTTGTCATGCAGGCTGGCAGAAGTATCCTCGGCAGTAATCGGACATCGTGTTTTATACATCATATCCCCGGTATCCAGACCGGCCGCCATTTTCATAATGGTCACACCCGTTTCGGTATCGCCGGTAGCAATCGCGCGCTGAATCGGGGCTGCACCGCGCCAGCGTGGCAACAGCGAACCGTGTATATTCAGGCAACCATATTTTGGCGTATCCAGAACCACTTGTGGCAGGATCAGGCCATAAGCTGCCACCACCATCACATCTGCATTTAAGGCTTTAAGTTCCGCTTGCGCCGCCAGACCTTCTTCAGTCGATGACTTGAAATGTAAAGGCTGATAGACCGAAAGATGATGTTCAAGCGCTAACTGCTTCACCGCAGATGCCGTGAGCTTTTGTCCACGTCCGGCCTTGCGGTCCGGTTGAGTATAGACCGCCACAATTTCATGTTCGGTTCTAAGCAACGCAGCCAATGCAGTCGCTGCAAATTCTGGTGTGCCTGCAAATATGATCTTCACACATGAAATTCCAAATAAACTTAAAAGCTATTATAAGCCAAAAGCCAAATTTCAGCCTAATCCTTACCAAAACTTATCCGAGAAGCTTGGTGAGTACTTGAATTTCGGTGGAATTTTTATATAAAAAAAACTCATGCAAATTGTAAAAATTATTCATGAAAGTTTTGTATTGTCCTGATGATGATGGCGGTATAGTAGATTTCATTAAGAAATTTTTATCGTCAGATCATCCAAACCTCTCTATAGACATTTTTGCCTGCATCTACACCCAAAAGGCCATCTTGTAAATCAAGGGCTTGTAGTATGATAGGTTTAAAATTCAACTGATTTAAGCTCCTTGTCAGTATGATTTAGCCAGAGTGGATCTGCCCGATTCATTGCAAGCTCAAACTTTGTTGGAAATATAAAATGCCTGACTATCGTTCAAAAACATCGACACACGGAAGAAATATGGCTGGCGCACGCGGTTTATGGCGTGCCACCGGCATGAAAGATGAAGATTTCGGTAAGCCGATTATTGCGGTGGTGAACTCGTTCACCCAGTTTGTACCGGGTCACGTTCATTTGAAAGACTTAGGTCAGCTGGTGGCACGTCAAATTGAAGCGTCAGGCGGCGTGGCCAAAGAATTCAATACTATTGCTGTCGATGATGGCATCGCGATGGGTCATGACGGCATGCTATATTCATTGCCTTCACGGGATCTGATTGCAGACTCGGTCGAGTACATGGTCAATGCGCATTGTGCCGATGCGATGGTGTGTATCTCGAACTGTGACAAGATCACCCCGGGGATGTTAATGGCTTCAATGCGTCTGAACATTCCGGTGGTATTTGTCTCTGGCGGTCCAATGGAAGCGGGCAAGGTCAAAATCCGTGGCAATGAAAAAGCCATCGACCTGGTTGATGCCATGATTGTTGCAGCAGATGACAGCTTCACTGATGAAGAAGTCGCTGAATATGAGCGTTCAGCTTGCCCAACCTGTGGTTCATGTTCAGGCATGTTCACTGCAAACTCGATGAACTGTTTGACTGAAGCACTTGGTTTATCGCTTCCGGGCAATGGTTCAACACTGGCAACCCATGCCAACCGTAAAAAATTATTTGAAAAAGCCGGCCAACTGATTGTTGAATTGGCGAAACGTCATTATGAACAGGAAGATTACAGCATCTTGCCACGTTCAATCGCAACCAAAGCAGCGTTTGAAAATGCCATGACGCTGGATATTTCCATGGGTGGTTCAACCAATACGGTTCTGCATCTGTTGGCAGCAGCACACGAAGCTGAAGTCGATTTCACCATGACCGACATCGACCGTTTGTCGCGTAATGTGCCGGTACTATGTAAAGTTGCGCCGGCGAAGCAAGACGTCCATATGGAAGATGTACACCGTGCCGGTGGCATCATGTCGATTCTGGGCGAACTGGATCGTGCGGGCTTGCTGGACACTTCTGTTCCAACCGTCCATGAAAAAACACTGAAAGATGCCTTGGATAAATGGGACATCATCCGTACTGAAGATGAAGACGTGTATCAATTCTTCAAATCTGCACCGGGCGGTGTACCAACGCAGACGGCATTCTCGCAAGACCGTTATTATGCACGCTTAGATGGCGACCGTGACAATGGCGTGATCCGTAATGCAGCCAATGCTTTCTCGCAAGATGGTGGTCTGGCGGTACTTTACGGCAACATCGCGCTAGAAGGCTGTATCGTAAAAACAGCGGGTGTGGATGATTCAATCCTAAAATTCAACGGGACTGCACGTGTGTTTGAAAGTCAGGATGCTGCGGTTGAAGCCATTCTTGGCGGCAAAATCACTGCGGGTGATGTCGTCGTGATTCGCTACGAAGGTCCACGTGGTGGTCCGGGTATGCAGGAAATGTTGTATCCAACCAGTTACTTAAAATCAAAAGGTTTGGGTAAAGACTGTGCACTTTTAACAGATGGCCGTTTCTCTGGTGGTTCTTCAGGCCTTTCAATTGGTCACGTATCTCCTGAAGCAGCGGAAGGTGGTGCGATTGGTCTGGTGGAAGATGGTGACCGTATCGAAATTGATATTCCAAATCGTACGATTCACCTGGCAGTGGATGATGCCACCATGGCAGCGCGCCGTGAAGCACAAGAAGCCAAAGGCTGGCAGCCTGCAGAACAGCGTCCGCGTAAAGTGTCTAAAGCACTGAAAGCGTATGCGATGCATACCACCAGTGCCTCGAAAGGTGCGGTACGTGATATCTAATTTGTAATTTTACAGATTTTAAAAGCACTCCAGACGGGGGTGCTTTTTTATTAATTGTTGAAAATAGCACGGTCGCATTTTACTTTGTGATTTTGCAATAATATTGCGTAGACAATGTTTTACTTTTGACAGCGCAAAAGTAACAAAACGCCTTTGTTTTCCTGATGCAGCATCCTTGCTGCACAGGAAAACAGCGACATCCATGTCGCTTCATCATGTGATCTGATTTGGGTAGAAAAATAATAAATGGATTAATGGGATTCGCAGAGTACAGAGTGTTGCTTTCATGTGTAGTCTGCTTTCTATACAATGACCTTAAAATAAATTGTCCAAGACCGAAGCTTAAAATTGGTCATCGCCCAGGAAGAGAATAATGAGTAAAGATAATATCCGCGAGCATTCAGCCCCGGTTTATGAAGGCATTGAAAATGCACCGGCGCGTTCCATGATGCGTGCTACCGGTTTTAAAGATGTTGATTTTGAACGGCCATTTATTGGCATTGCCTCGACCTGGGCCAATGTCACGCCTTGTAATATGCATATTGATGGTCTGGCCAGAACTGTAGAGCAGGGCGTGAGTGCTGCGGGCGGCAAAGGTATTATCTTCAATACCATTACCATTTCTGACGGAATTTCCAACGGTACGGAAGGCATGAAATATTCACTGCTATCACGGGAAGTGATCGCAGACTCCATTGAAACGGTCGTGGGCTGCCAGGCTTATGATGGGGTCATCGCGATTGGTGGTTGTGATAAAAACATGCCGGGCTGCATCATGGGGTTGGCGCGCTTAAACCGTCCGGGGCTGTTTATTTATGGCGGCACTATTAAACCGGGCGAAGGCCATACCGACATGATTTCGGTATTTGAAGCAGTCGGTCAATATGCCAAAGGTGAAATTAACGCGATTCAAGTCAAGCATATTGAAGAAGTATCCTTGCCGGGTCCGGGCTCTTGTGGCGGCATGTATACGGCCAACTCGATGGCCTCTGCAATTGAAGCACTCGGTATGAGCTTGCCGGGCTCCTCGGCACAGGAAGCGATTTCGGATGACAAGCAAATCGACTGTGCCCGTGCCGGTGAAGCAGTCATGAATCTGTTACGACTGGATATCAAGCCACGTGACATCATGACCAAGGCTGCTTTTGAAAATTCGATCAAGGTCTTGATTGCGCTGGGTGGTTCGACCAATGGCGTGTTGCATCTGCTAGCCATGGCGCATACCGCAGGGGTTGAATTGAGTCTGGATGACTTTGTCCGAATTGGCAAAGATATTCCGGTGGTGGCCGATGTGCGTCCATCCGGGAAATATTTAATGTCAGAACTGATTGCGATTGGTGGGATTCAACCACTGATGAAGCGCATGCTGGATGCCGGCATGCTGGATGGGTCCTGTTTAACGGTCACAGGTAAGACGCTGGCAGAAAACCTGGCCGATGTGCAGGACTATCCGGAAGGTCAGCAGATTATTCTGCCTTTTGATGCGCCCGTGAAAAAAGATTCCCATCTGGTGATTTTAAAAGGCAATTTGTCGCCGAAGGGCGCTGTGGCCAAGATTACCGGTAAGGAAGGTCTGCATTTTGCTGGCCCGGCACGGGTCTTTGAAGGCGAGCAGGGTGCCATGCGCGGGATTCTGGATGGCGAAGTCCAGCCGGGTGAAGTGGTGGTGATTCGTGGCGTCGGCCCTAAAGGTGGTCCGGGCATGCCGGAAATGCTGAAACCGACTTCTGCGATTATTGGTAAAGGTCTGGGCGCTTCGGTGGCTTTAATTACTGACGGACGCTTCTCTGGCGGCAGTCATGGTTTCGTGATTGGTCATGTGACGCCAGAAGCTTATGAGGGCGGCCCGATTGGTCTGGTGCAAAATGGTGATCAGATTTCGATTAATGCCGAAACTCGGGAAATGACCTGGCATGTCGCGGAAGAAGAAATTGCTGCACGTCAAGCGGCCTGGACCAAACCTCAGCCAAACTATACCCACGGTGCGCTGGCTAAATTCGCCAAACTGACTTCAGGTGCAGAAACCGGGGCGGTCACTGACCTGAATCTTGACCTCTAATCCATTGTTAAACATTGAACATTTGCTTATGACTTGATATAAGTTTTTACAGCATGCAGGGCTTTGGCTTCTGCGATCTTAAAAATAGATTATTCTGCGCAGCTTCTCATATGTTGAGCTGCGCACCGTCATTGTTGTCGAGGCCGATCTCATGTCCCTGTTACGCCGTTGGTTTGATCCAATCCGATCGAGTTGGTTTTACCAAAAACCGACCCGTCAAACGGTGTTATCTATTCAAGATGGGCTGAGTATTCATTTAAGGCTGGATGATGTGTACAGTTATCTGGCGGTACAGCAGTTGCCCCAGCTCGAAGAAATTTTAAGTCCAGAACTCAAGCCGCTGAAAGTCATCATTTCCAGTGAGCATGCCGAAGCGCCGAACCAGATGTCTTTTGATGAATGGCAGCACTACACGATTAATGATGCGAAAATCTTGTCGAAACAGCATCGTTTCAGTTTTCATGATACGCCAGAATTACCGACCGCTGAGGCCTTAAAACAGGCCGAACTGATTTTGCGGCATACACCGCTGCGTGGACAGGATTTCCTGTATTTGCTGGAAGATGTCTTCCATATGCTCTGGCAAAAACAGACCGGAAAATTACGAACTCTTTATGCCATGGCCAGTCGCCATCATCAGCCACAGGATTTTCCTGAACGTATTTTTGACCAGACTCCGATTCTGGCCAGCTATTTTAATTTAGGCGGTCGCCAGTATCAGGCGGTCGATGACCTGTTGCGTCTGACCCGGCGTCTGGAGCAGCAAAAACTGCTGACCGGTAATCCGATTTTTATGATCGATCACATTGAATGGCGTGAGCATCTGATCAGTGATGCCGAAGAGCTGAACGAGATCCAGTCGATGGATCCGGAACTGGACTTGTATATCGCGCTGGAAGACCCGATTTCCTGGCTGCTGCTGGCTTATATCAAGGAAGAACTGGCGGATTATTATAATATCCAGCTAAATGTCTATCCCTTGTCCTATCGCGGTCGGGATGATTTTGACTGGAGTCTGGCCACACGGTTATCCAAACGGACAGAAGTAGAATTTACCCCGTTCTGCCGGCCGACCGAGCAGGCGATTGCGCCAATGGCACAATTATTTTATAGCTGTCCCGAGGAGCAGCGGATCGAGGCGATGTACCAGATCTTGCAGGCCGTCTGGACCCGTGGTGAAGACCTGTCTTATGCACCCCATTTCAAACGTTTGCAGCAACAGTTAAATATTGTCGATCTGACCCAGGACGATATTCTGGCCAAGCTGCAGGACAATGATATGCTCTGTGAAATGAAGTCGCAGCCGAATTTTCCGGTACTGGAACTGCGCATAGATGATCAAAGTTATACATTTAATAGCCTATATCGGGTCTGGATGATTGAAAGTATTTTCAGTAATGTGTTAGAAGAAAAGTATAAGAGTAATAATCAAACTGAAAGTGAACTGAAAAAACATGGAAAAGATCAAAGCTGAATCACTAGAACATGCACGTCAACAGATCGATGCCATTGATACAGCTTTAGTTGAGCTGATCGCTGCGCGTCAATTTTATGTTGATCAAACCACCCGTTTCAAAAAAACCGAAACCGATTTACAGTCACCAGAACGTATGGAACAGATTGTAGAAAATGTCAGAGCTCTGGCGCAAAAACAAGGTGTCGATCAGGAGTTTATTGAACATCTATACCGTGAAATGTTCCAATACTTTATTCAACGTGAACTGAAAGAGTTTCGTCCTTAAACAGACACGTGCTTTAATAGAAGCCTTGCGGGGCTTCTTTTCATTTCTTTAATCGCAAAGTTGAAAAATATAAAGATAAAAAAAGCAGCCATTCGGCTGCTCAATACTTTTATTTCGAGTTTTATTTTTTATCGCCCAGGCTAAAGAACCAGTTCAGGATCAGTGCAGCAAACGTTGCCGTACCAATACCACCCAGATTGAAGCTGCCAAAAGTCAGGGCAAAATCACCCGTACCTAAAATAATGGTCACCGCAGCCACCATCAGGTTCTTGTTCTGCGAGAAATCGACCTTGTTCTCAATCCAGATTTTGGCACCAGCAATGGTAATCAAACCAAAGACTACAATCGAAGCACCGGTCAGAATCGCTGTCGGAATCGTGTGAATAATCGCACCAAACTTAGGCGATAAACCCAGGAACACAGCAAAGACACCCGCGACTGCAAAGATGATGGTCGAGTAAACCCGTGTCACGGCCATCACACCAATGTTTTCACCATAGGTAGTCATACCCGGCGCACCTACACCACCGGCTAAAGTGGTTGCAACACCATCTGCCACAAAGGCTTTACCAATATGCGGATCGAGGTTTTCACCGGTCATCGCGCCTACGGCTTTAATATGGCCCAGATTTTCAGCCACCAGAATCAAGGCAATCGGTGCAATGATCAACATGGCATTCAATTCAAAGGTCGGCGCGTGGAAAGTCGGTAAACCGAACCAGGCTGCTTGCTGAATAGGAAGGAAGTTGATCGCAGTGCCATAACCCATGACATTACTGAGTACGAAGTAAATCAGATAAGCCAATAACAGGCCAACCAATAACAGCAGGCGCTGTAATAAGCCACGGGTGAATACGGCAATTGAACCCATGCACAACACAGTGACCAGAGACATCCACATATTGAAGGTATTGCCCATCACACTTTTCACTGTGACTGGAGCAAGGTTCAGGCCAATGATCATCACCACGGCACCGGTCACTACCGGTGGCATCAGCTTTTCAATCCAGCGGGTGCCCGTCGCCATGACCAGAAAGCCCATGAGTGCATAGAAGATGCCACATGCGATAATCCCGCCTGCTGCAACGCCAATATTTGGATTCAGTCCGCCACCACCCGCATAACCTGTTGCTGCGATGACCACACCAATAAAGGCAAAGCTTGAACCTAGATAACTTGGAACCCGGCCACCGGTGATTAAAAAGAACAGAATAGTACAGATCCCTGACATTAGAATCGCCAGGTTAGGATCAAAGCCCATTAAAAAAGGTGCCAGTACAGTCGCGCCAAACATGGCAAAAGCATGTTGTACACCCAAAATGACCGTTTGTGCGGGTGGCAAATACTCTGCGGTACCTACTGGTCGTGCATCGATACTACCCTCATAAGGGCGCCATTTGGGAAACCAACTGGACATAAAATGAGCACTCAAAAGATAAATTGTGCACATCATACTCTTGTTCTTTAGAAGATTTAATCACTTAAACAAAATTTTTGTTCAAATTAATTCTATGACTTTATTTAAGATTTTACCGGGCGGTAAAAGAATACTGGGTTAAAAGTAAAGTGAAATCAGTAGATTAATTTCTTATTATGAATAGGGGTATCTATAAATAAATCTGATTTACTATATAAAATAAAATATTTCCTGGCTATTGACTGGTCAATAAAAAAGCACATCACCAGGATGTGCTTTCAAATGGGCATTTTTGCTTAGCCAGTATTACGCAGACCGGCCGCAATCCCGGCAATACTGACCATCAGCGCATGATCCACCGGGGTGTTTTCGGCCTGTTGCTGTTGCAGATATAAACGGCGACGTTTCATCAGTTCAGCTTGCAGCAAGTGCAAGGGTAGCAGATACGGCTTACGCACCTTCATAGACTGATCCAGTACGCCGTTACTGCTGAGCAGTTTCGACTCGCCTTTCAAGCTTAACAAGGTTTGTACAGCATCTTGCAAACGCTGGCGTAACTCTGTTCCCAGAATTTTCATATCTTCATCCTGAGTCAGATGCGATTCATAATACAGTGCCACATGGGCATCGGCTTTAGACAATACCATTTCCAGCATATCAATCAGGGTCTGGAAATATGGCCACTCGGCCAGCATCTCATCGAGTACTGTACGTTGTCCCTGATCCAGGACTTCATTCAGTGCAGCACCGGTCCCGAGCCAGGCAGGTAACATCAGGCGAATCTGGGTCCAGGCAAATACCCAAGGGATGGCACGCAAGGATTCAATGCCGCCGCTGACTTTACGTTTGGCAGGACGTGAACCCAGCGGCAGCATTTGTAGTTCAAGCTCAGGAGTAACGGTACGCAGGTATTTTACAAAATGCGGATTTTCCCGTACGGTCTGGCGATAGACCTGAACCGACAGTTCGGTCATTTGATGCATCAGGTCGCGCCATTCTTGTTTCGGCTCAGGTGGCGGCAGCAGCGTCGCTTCCAGGGTTGCAGCAGTATAAATTTCCAGATTTTGCAGCGCGATTTCTTCCAGCCCGAATTTAAAGCGGATCATTTCGCCCTGTTCAGTCACCCGGATTGCACCGGAAATAGAGCCCGGTGGCTGAGAGAACAAGGCTTGCTGGGTTGGCGCACCACCACGGCTGATCGAACCGCCACGACCATGAAACAGGGTCAATTGCACGCCATGTTGCTGGGCAACTGCGGTCAGTTCTTCCTGGGCACGATACTGTGCCCAGTTGGCCGACATAAAACCGGCATCTTTGGCAGAATCCGAATAGCCAATCATGACCTCATGTTTGCCCTGAATATGCTGTTTATACCAGTGCATATTGAACAGGGTCGACATGGTTGCGGCTGCACCATCCAGATCTTTTAATGTTTCAAACAGGGGAACCACCCGTAACGCCTGTTCAATCCCGGCTTCTTTTTGTAAAAGCAGTACCGCCAAGACATCACTTGGATATTCTGCCATGGAAATAATATAGGCACCCAGAGACTCGCTCGGCTGTTCGGCCAGTGTGCGCATGGTGGCAAAGACTTCCTGTACATCCGGATGTTCAATCAGGCTGCCGGCCGGTTCATTCAGATGTTTCGGCAGTAACGGACGTTTGCTTTGCAATTCCTGCAATAAAAAGTTTTGACGGGCCTGTTCGGTCCAGGTTTCAAAATTCCCCAGTCCTAAATATTCAGTAATGGCTGAAATCGCCTGGCGGTGACGGCCGGATTCCTGGCGGATATCTAGTTTTAGCAGTTCGATCCCAAAACTGTTGACCCGGTAAATAAAGTCCAGCAGGCTGCCATTGGCAATTTCAGCCAGATTGCAGTCCATCAGCGAGCGGTAACAGGTCAGGAGCGGTTGTAAAAGTTCGTCTTTACTTTTAATCACCAGACTGTCATCGGCATCATTGCCTTTTAATTTTTCTGCCAGCCAGTGCCGCGTCGCTTTCAGGCGGGTACGGGTGTCACGTAAATATTCACGATAGGGTTCAGGATGGGGCTGGCCCAAGGCTTCGGAAATTTCCGGACTACATTGCTGAATGGACAGTTCCCAGCGCAGGTTTTCAATATCACGTACATAAAGGTCGGCTGCTTTCCAGCGCGACAGCCACAGTACTTCCTGAGTGACGGTGTGGGTGACATTCGGGTTGCCATCACGGTCACCACCCATCCAGGAGGCAAAACGTACTGGCGCTACATCTAAGGGCAGGTTCTGGCCACATTGCGCTTGCACCATGCCATTTAGTTCGCGGATAAATTTCGGGACCGCATTCCACAGGGTCTGTTCAATGGTGGTAAAACCCCATTTGGCTTCATCGATCGGAGTCGGGCGATGCTGACGGATTTCATCGGTTTGCCAGGCGGAGCTGATCAGCTGTTTCAGATCGGCCAGGACTGCCTGACGTTCACGTGGCGTCAGTTTCTGCTGGTCGAATTTGGACAGGGCATTATTGATGCCATCATATTTTTGAATCAGGGTGCGGCGGCTGACTTCTGTGGGATGGGCGGTCAGGACCAGTTCAATTTTCAGTTCACAGATTTGCTGATACAGCGTATCGGCAGAAATCTCCTGCTGTTTAAATTTTTCAAATAAAGGCACCAGAGGATTGGGCGATTCTGCAGTGTCATCAAACTCGCTCTGACGGCGACGACGTACCACATGATATTGTTCGGCAATATTGGCAAAGTTTAAAAAGTGGGTAAAAGCACGGGTCAGTGGCAGGATTTCTGCATCTTCCAGACTCAAAAACAGTTGTTCCAGTTGTTTTTCTGCTTCGACCTGTCCATCGCGAGCGCCTTTGGACAGGGCACGGATCTGCTCGATCTGATTAAACAAATCCTGCCCGGCATGTAATTTTAAGGTTTCCCCAAGCAAATTACCCAGTAAGCGTACGTCTTCGCGTAGTGGTGCATCAATCTGTTGAATCATTTTTTATTCCCTCACATGCATGCTTTGACTATACCGCGACTGCATGACAATCCAAGTCCCCTAGAGACAAAAGTTGCAGAGCATTGGCTACTTTTTTAGCAACTTTTAGGCCACATACGGTGATCGGTGATCAGTCCGAAAGAAAGGAGTTAATCCGGCAGGGCATATTTCAGCATAAACAGTTCAATGGCCTCGCTAATAATCTGTTGCTGTTCTGCGCTTGAAGGGGGAGGGCTGAGACCCAGCAGGATTTTCTGATGACGGGTTCCCGTCAGCAGGGACACGATCAGCTCGGTCTGTTTTTCTGGAAGATCGACCCGAATAAAGCGGTATTGCTGGGCCAGAGCAAAGAAATCATTCCAGACTGCATCCAGTTTGCTATGCGAGGCCTGATAAAACTGTTCTGCCAGAGGACTTTGCTGCGAGGCCAGTTCCATCAGTAGCAGGTCCAGCTTGATCGCTTCTGGTAAATGAATAATATTTAAAGCGCGCTGACAGGCCTGATAAAACTCCTGCGCAAAGTCACTGCTCGGCTGCAAGAGTTGAGGATGTTCATGCAGAATGGCTTCACAGGTATCCTCAATCGCACAGCTAAACAGGGTCGCCTTATCCTGAAAATGGTTATACACCGTCAGCTTGGTTACACCTGCCTCACGTGCAATCTGGTTCATGCTGGAGGCATGATAGCCATGCGCTAAAAACAGCGCTTTGGCCACGCTGAGTATGCGCTGACGCTTTTCCAGATCCTTGGGTCGTCCTACAGGTATTTGCACAATTTCTTCCAAAAAAAGTCAACACGGTCATTGCTTTGATGATTCAGTTGTAATTAGTGTACCTGGTGGTATATTAATTAAAAAACAAGCAATTCAATATATCAGCATAGTTTGCCCTAAAAAAGATGATCAGATAAGAGCGAATAAGATGAGCAGGATTTACAGCGTATTGGCTGGCATGGTGGTGCTTTGCAGCGTGACCTTAACCGGGTGCAGCAAAGATACTGCTGCAGCAGAACAGGAAGTTCCCTTTGTCATGGTGGCCACACCCACCACTTCACAGCATGAATTAAAAAGTTATGCCGGTGATGTGCAGGCGCGCCAGCAAACGGCGCTGGCCTTTCGGGTCGCTGGACAGGTGACCCAGCGCTTCGCCGATGTGGGTGACCAGGTCAAAGTCGGGCAAGTCCTGGCAACTCTAGATGTCAAAGATGCCCAGCTGCAGCTGAATGCAGCACGTGCCCAGCTGGAAAGCGCGCAGTCTGCCACTAAGATTGCTCAGGATGAATTACAACGTTTCAAGCAGTTATTGCCATCCAATGCCGTGAGCCGCTCACAATATGACGCGATCGAAAACCAGTACAAGACCGCCCTGTCAAATCTGAAGCAGGCACAATCCAATTATGATACCGCTAAAAACCAGACTGCTTATAACCAGCTGATTGCCACCAGAAACGGCGTGATCACTGCACGCAATATAGAAACAGGACAGGTGGTGGCTGCCGGGCAGGCGGCGTATGAACTGGCGATTGCCGGTGAGCGTGAAGTGGTAATTGGCGTACCGGAACAGGCTATTTCGGAGATCAAGGTTGGACAGGCAGCTACAGTGACATTATGGTCCAAACCTGAAGAAAAATTTGCCGCTTTTGTTCGCGAGATTTCACCGGCAGCAGACCAGTCGCGGACCTTCAGGGTTAAAGTTTCCTTACGTGAAGGCAATGGCCAGATCCAGCTGGGACAAAGTGCCCGGGTATTTTTTCAGCACAGCCGCGATAATATGCTCAGTGTGCCGCTATCCAGTGTCTCGGCAACGGATCAGCAGGCTTATGTCATGGTGGTCCAGCCCGATCATACCTTACGTAAAGTCCCGGTCCAGCTCGGTGCCTATGGCCGGGACAGTGTTCCTGTACTCAGTGGGCTCAAGCCGGAAGACTATGTGGTGATTGGTGGCGTACATCTGCTGCGTAACCAGCAAAAAATCAATCCGATTGATCGTGAAAACCGTCGTGTGACCATTCAGGCAGGGAGTTAAGCATGAACTTTAACCTGTCGGAATGGGCTTTAAAAAATAAAGGTCTGGTGCTGTATTTCATGATCCTGCTCGGTCTGATCGGCATCGTCTCTTATTCCAAACTGTCACAAAGTGAAGATCCACCTTTTACCTTTAAAGTCATGGTAATCCAGACCTATTGGCCGGGTGCCAGTGCCAAAGAAATCTCCCTGCAGGTCACTGACCGGATTGAAAAGGAACTGATGACCACGGGACAGTATGAGCGCATCATGGCCTATTCGCGTCCGGGTGAATCCATGGTGACTTTTGTTGCCAAGGATTCCCTGGCTTCGAAAGATGTCGCTGATGTCTGGTATAACGTGCGCAAGAAGGTGGGCGATATCCGGCATGAATTGCCACAAGGGGTACAAGGGCCGTTCTTTAATGATGAATTCGGCGATACCTTTGGCAATATTTATGTGCTCAAGGGTAAAGATTTTGACTATGCGACCCTCAAGGAATACGCCGACCGCTTACAGCTGCAACTGCAACGGGTCAAAGATGTTGCCAAAGTTGAGCTGATTGGCCTACAAGACCAGAAAATCTGGATTGAGATTTCCAATACCAAGGCCATTCAGCTGGGCGTTCCAGTCATGGCGATTCAGCAAGCCCTGCAGCAGCAAAATGCCACCACCCAGTCCGGTTTTTTTGAAACCGGTTCAGACCGGATTCAGGTGCGAGTCAGTGGTGCATTAAACAGTGTTGAAGAATTAAGACAGATGCCGCTGCTGGTCAATGGCAAAACTATTCAGCTGGGAGATGTCGCAGAAGTCTATCGAGGCTTTAGTGATCCGGCACAGCCCCGGATGCGCTTTATGGGCGAAAACGGCATTGGTATTGCTGTATCGATGCGCAAGGGTGGGGACATCATTGCCTTGGGTAAAAATCTGGAACAGGAATTCGCCCGCCTGCAAAAAGCTCTGCCACTCGGCATGGAGCTGCAAAAAGTCTCCGATCAGCCGGTGGCAGTCAAACGCAGCATTAACGAATTTATGAAAGTGCTGGCAGAAGCGGTGGTTATCGTATTGCTGGTCAGTTTTTTCTCGCTCGGTTTCCGGACCGGTCTGGTGGTGGCTTTCTCGATTCCGCTGGTGCTGGCCATGACTTTTGCCGGTATGCAGCTGTTTGATGTCGGACTGCATAAAATTTCCCTGGGGGCCCTGATTCTGGCTCTCGGTCTTTTGGTCGATGATGCCATTATCGCCATTGAAATGATGGCGATTAAGATGGAGCAGGGTTATAGCCGTTTACAGGCGGCCGGGCATGCCTGGCGCACCACGGCTTTTCCCATGCTGACAGGCACCCTGATTACCGCTGCCGGTTTCCTGCCGATCGCCACTGCAGCATCGAGTACCGGGGAATATACCCGTTCGATTTTCCAGGTGGTGACCATTGCATTGCTGGTGTCCTGGATTGCCGCGGTACTGTTTGTGCCATATTTAGGCGATAAACTTCTGCCGGATTTCAACAAGGATTTAATTCAGAAAGCGCCGTGGTATCAGCGTCTCTGGGCACGTCTACGCAAACAGCCAGAACCTCAGCCGATTGTGCATCATGCCGGAGAACATTATGACCCTTATCAAACCCGGTTTTATCAGGGCTTTCGCCGTTGGGTCGATGCCTGTGTGACCTATCGTAAAACTGTCATTGTTGCCACGGTCGGAATTTTTATTCTGTCTATTTTAATGTTTAAGCTGGTGCCGCAGCAGTTTTTCCCACCCTCGAACCGGGCTGAAATTCTGGTGGATCTCAAACTTGAAGAAGGTGCTTCACTGAAGGCCACTGAAGCTGCAGTAAAAAAAGTAGAAGCCTTTTTATCGAAACAAGAGGGCATTGATAACTATGTGGCTTATGTCGGGATGGGTTCGCCGCGTTTCTATTTACCGCTCGATCAGCAGTTGCCGCAAACCAGTTTTGCCCAGTTTGTGGTATTGGCTTCATCGCTGGAAGACCGTAATGAAATCCGCAAATCCTTAAGTGACCAGATTCGCAGGTTATTGCCGGAAGTGCGTACCCGGGTGTCCTTGCTGGAAAATGGTCCACCTGTGGGCTATCCACTGCAGTTCCGGGTATCGGGTGAAGACTTAGGATTAGTTCGTGAATGGGCGCAGAAAGTTGCAGCCACCGTGGGAGAAAATCCAAATACCACCAATGTGCATCTGGACTGGGGCGAGCCGAGCAAAGTCATCAAATTACAGATTGATCAGGATCGTGCCCGTCAGCTTGGGGTGAGCAGCAGTGAACTGGCCAATGTACTGAATAGCTCGATTTTAGGGGCCGGCATTGATCAGTATCGGGAAAAACGTGAACTGATCGAAATCCGTTTACGTGGTGCTCAGGCTGAACGGGTGGAGGTAGCATCTTTAGCCAGTCTGGCCGTTCCAACCGCAACCGGTACATCGGTACCTTTGGCGCAGCTGGCCAAAATTGAATACAGCTTTGAAGAAGGCCTGATCTGGCATCGTAACCGCTTGCCGACCATTACTGTGCGTGCCGATATTCGTAGCAAACTGCAGCCCGCTACTGTGGTCAATGAACTCAAAGAGCCACTGGAAAAAATCCGGGCAGAGCTGCCGAATGGCTATCTGCTGCAAGTGGGCGGTACAGTTGAAGAATCGGCTCGCGGACAGAACTCGGTGAATGCCGGCATGCCTTTATTCCTCGCAGTCGTCATGACCTTGCTGATGATTCAGCTTAAGAGCATATCACGGGCCTTTATTGTATTTCTGACTGCACCTTTGGGCATTATCGGAGTAGTGTTATTCCTGTTAATTTTCAATAAACCTTTCGGTTTTGTTGCGATGCTCGGGACGATTGCCTTATCGGGAATGATCATGCGCAATTCGCTGATTCTGATTGACCAGATCGAGCAGGATATTCAGGCCGGAGAGTCGCAGTGGGATGCCATCATCAATGCCACAGTACGCCGTTGTCGTCCGATCGTATTGACCGCACTGGCTGCAGTTCTGGCGATGATTCCCTTGTCCCGCAGTATTTTCTTCGGGCCGATGGCGGTGGCGATTATGGGGGGGTTGATTGTGGCGACATTATTGACCTTGTTTTTCCTGCCTGCCCTATATGCACAGTGGTTTAAAGTGAAAAAAAGTTTAAATTCTGTTTAAATTTGTCATAATTTCAGGTGCGAAATTTGGAAATTTTCAATATAGTAGCACCTGAGATTTTTATAATTTAAAAAAATAAGTAATTGCTGCATTGGCCGAGCTGCCAATACGGTAACGAGGTTGAACCGAACATGACTCAAGATACATTAACCAAGATGCGACGTTCCGTAGCGATGGCTTATGTCTTCATGTTTTTGGCCTTATTTACCCTGTTTAGTGGACTATTGGCCTACTGGTTCGCACGTAAAGTCGCTCAAGTTGATTATGCCGAGGTCTGGTTACAGGCACAGGCGCTGTGGATCATGCGCAATATCGTGATTTATACCATTTTGGCGATCTTCGCTGCGCTGTGGTTTATTCCCCTGTTTTTCTTTGCCTGGGACAGCCAGTTATGGGTCAAAGCCTGTGTGGTGACCGGCGTGATTTTCAGCTTTATTGCTTTTATTTTCCTGATCAATGCCTGGTTTAAAGGCATCCATAAATTCTCTCAAAACAAAGCTGTGTTCTAAAGCATATAATTTTTTTCATATTTCCCCTTGTAAAACTCGGTTTGACCCCAATTTCAGACCTCAGTTGAATATTAAACAAAATTCCGTGAGGAGCATCGCCAGACATGGCTAAACGTGATTATTATGAGGTTTTGGGCGTCGCTAAAACCGCTAGTGATGATGAAATCAAAAAAGCCTACCGTAAGTTGGCGATGAAATATCATCCAGACCGTAACCCGGACAATGCTGAAGCTGAAGAGAAATTCAAAGAAGCAGCAGAAGCCTATGAAGTGCTCTCTGATGGTGAAAAGCGCAGCATGTACGACCGTATGGGCCATCAGGCCTTTGAAGGTGGTATGGGCGGCGGTGGCGGCTTCGGCGGTGGTTTCAGCGCAGAAGACATTTTTAGCCAGTTCGGTGATATTTTCGGTGGTGCTTTTGGTGGCGGCGGTGGTCGTGGCCAGCAGCGCGCACGCCGTGGTTCTGACTTACGCTATGTGATGGAACTGACCCTGGAAGAAGCGGTCAAAGGCGTCAAGAAAACCATTACCTTTACTGCACCGGCACCGTGTGATGCCTGTGATGGTAAGGGTTCAAAAAATCCAAACGATGTAGAAACCTGCCGTACCTGTCATGGTGCTGGTCAAGTGCGCATGCAGCAAGGTTTCTTCTCCGTACAGCAAACTTGTAGTACCTGTCGTGGTCAGGGCAAGATCATCAAGAACCCATGTAATAAATGTCATGGTTCAGGTGTGTCGGATCGTCAGCAAACTCTGGAAGTCACTATTCCTGCGGGTGTGGATAATGGCGACCGCGTTCGTTTGACCGGTAAGGGTGAAGCAATCCGTGATGGTCAGTCAGGTGACTTGTACGTAGAAGTGGTGGTGCGTGAGCATGAAATCTTCCAGCGTGATGGCGCTGACCTGTATATGGATGTGCCGGTATCAATTGCTGATGCAGCCTTAGGTAAGGAAGTTCAGATTCCTACGCTGGATGGCCGTGTTAGTCTGAAAATTCCTGAAGGTACGCAAACAGGTAAACTGTTCCGTTTACGTGGTAAGGGTGTTAAACCGGTACGTACCAGCATGCAAGGTGACTTGCTGTGCCGTATTGTGGTAGAAACTCCAGTCAACTTAAGTGCACGTCAACGTGAACTGTTAAAAGAACTGCAAGAAACCATGGATGGTGAAGATAGCAAATCATCACCAAAGAAAAAATCATTCTTTGATCGTTTGTTTGATTAATTGAGTGAAAGTAAAAAAGGACGCTGAGGCGTCCTTTTTTATTATGTAGATAAGATACTCTAGATTAGAAGATGCTATTTATTGTTTGATAAGTCTCGCTTAAACATAAAAACCGCCTAAAAAGCGGTTTCTGTTTTTATATTTGACTATCTAAATAGAAAGTATGAGTCCAAATTTGGAGGGTGATAGATATTTTGTAAGTGAGAAAAAAGCATCATTCCCGAAATTAAAAAGGCCAATATTGTTATTACAGAGCTATATAATCGCATTCATTACTTATCAAATTTACCAGTACAGCAGATTACTCTTATTTTGTTATCATGACAATGAAAGCTTAATCTTATTGAAATAATTATAAATTTTACTTTTTAATAAATAAAATAAATATATATATAAGAAAACTTGATTAATTAAATTTTTCGTGTATAGTTAACTTAACTAGAAAAAAGTCTTGTTTCGGTAAATCTTCTTTAAGTATCGTAGTTTTAGTCATAATCCTTCGTTTTTTTTCAGATTTTAAGTCTCATTCTTTATTATTTCAAAGTTATATTCAGTCAATAAATTGACTAAAAATTATTAAAAAATTAGTAGGATATATTATGTCAAACTCAAATGTTGTTAAAGGTACTGTAAAGTGGTTCAACGAAACTAAAGGTTTTGGTTTCATTCAACAAGAATCAGGTCCAGATGTTTTTGCTCATTTCAGCGAAATCGCCAGTTCAGGTTTTAAAACCTTAATGGAAGGCCAACTGGTTGAATTCAGTGTAGCTCAAGGTCAAAAAGGACCGAATGCTGTAAATATTGTTGCTATCTAAGCAAGAATAAACAGTAAAAAAAAGCACTTAATAAGTGCTTTTTTTATCGTTCAAAATTTAATTTTAAGTTATTTTCCAAATTGGAAAAATCTTTAGAAAAACAGGATTCAAGTTGTTAAAAATAAATGATTTAATTGCAAAATCTAAAAATGGTACTGAAATTATTGTTTCGTTAATTCCTCTCAATAAAATGCAAAATACACGTCAGGGTTTAAAAAGAATTGAAGTGGGTAAAAGAGTTCTTCTTTCATCTGGAGTTGAGGTAGATTTAAACTTAGATGGCCGTACATTCTATACTTCTCTAAATCAATTATTTAAGCTAAATCATAAAGTTATTTAAAGATAAAATTAAGAAACATCAATTTTTAGTGGAGATTTTGCCACTTTAACTATTATTAAAGGTATAGATATGCTTAAACAAAGTATCAGTGTGAAGGATCAGTTTGGGGCTCAACACGCTATTCAAGCAACAGTCGATCATCATTTTTCTAAAACACAATCTCATTCCAATATAAAACATATCACTGTAGATGGTGAAGATATTCGTCCCAGTTTTGAAATGTGCTTTCAAAGTACCTTAAGTGGAAAAATTTTCAAAATTGTATAGACCAGGCAAATTTTGCTTTAGGTATTATTATTTTTAATAAGTTCCCTAAGAGCTAGATAATTCATTTGCTCAATCTAAGGACTGATTTTTGTATAAAGCAAAATTGAGTCCTTTTAATCTCAATAAGACTTAAAATCTTATCTGCTCATCAATTCAAAAGTAGATATTCATAATTAAAATTTAGTAAAAAGTCTTGCATAAGAATCCTGTTAATCTAACTGAGATTTAAATCATCAAGATTTTGAGCTCAATTAATAATGGCGAGACTAAACAGGAAAAACTGTATTGGCAAGTCGTCTGTTTAACTTCACAAATCAGTAATCTCAGTAAATCAATGCAAAATCATAGCGATAAAATTATGAATAAGCTTATTTCAGTTATATGAGTAATTGCTAAAAACTATATGACGAGTCAAGTTGATGTATATCGTATAGCTTTGACGGAAGTGATTGCCTAACTTCTTAAGCTTGATTAAAACTCTTATCAATATCAGTGATTTCACTCTTTGAGTATTTTCATTGATTTTTATGCAATGCATCTTAGTGTTATTCTGCAGTTTTGCTATAGTAAGAGCAATTTTGGATCAACATCAGGACTATGTTATGTCAGCTACACCACGCATTGGGATCTTAGGTGCAGGCGGCCGTATGGGACGTATCCTTATTCAGGCAGTGCATGAAGCAGGTTATCAGTTGGCGGCTGCGGTAGAACGCCCTGAAAGTACACTATTAGGTGCAGATGCGGGTGAACTTGCCGGAATTGGTGCAACAGGTGTCAAGGTGGTGGGTAGCCTTAGCGATGTAGTCAAAAACTGTGATGTGGTGATTGATTTCACTGCGCCAGCAGCGACCGTCAATCATCTGAAAATCTGCCGTGAAGCAGGTGTCGCCATCGTGATCGGTACGACGGGTATGAATGATGAGCAAAAAGCCTATCTGGATCAATCTGCGACGGAAACTCCTGTAGTGTATGCAGCGAATTATTCAGTGGGTGTGAATGTATCGATCAAATTGCTTGAACTGGCCTCTAAAGTTTTTGGTGATACCGTAGATATCGAAGTGATTGAAGCACATCACCGTCACAAAGTAGATGCGCCATCGGGTACAGCTTTGATGTGGGGTGAGGCGATTGCGGAAACTTTAGGCCGTGACCTGAAAGAAGATGCGGTCTATTGCCGTGAAGGTCATACCGGTCCGCGTGAGCGTAAGAGCATTGGCTTCCAGACCATTCGTGGTGGCGATATTGTCGGTGAACATACCGCCATGTTTATTGCCGATGGGGAACGTGTGGAAATTACTCATAAAGCGACCAATCGCATGAACTTTGCTTCTGGTGCGGTACGTGCTGCGGCTTGGGTCGTAGGTCGTGAAGCGCGTAAATATGATATGAAAAACGTGCTTGGTTTTAACGATATTCAGGTTTAAAACCGAGTTAAAATCATTTATAAAAAAGTATAAAACTAGAATAAGACGAATAATATAATGCAAAAAATGATTTTCCTGCTCTGTGCAGTGGCACTTGGTGCCATTGCACAGGCAAAGCCTGTCGGGACGCCTAAACTCAGTATTCATAAAAATAATATCAAGGTCTGGACTTACCAGAATGAAGAAAACCCGGTCTTTCTCTATAAAGCTGAAACCACCTATACTGCGCCTGTTGAAAATGCCGTTTCCCTCATTTTGAATGTTGAGCATGCCGTGCAATGGGTTCCCTATATGGGTAGCATCAAGATCCTGTCCCGCGATGATAAAAAAGGTGACTTTACCCTGTATATGGTGCTGGATTTTCCATTTCCCTTAAAAGACCGTGACCTGATTGTACAGGGCAAGATGATCAAGGAAGCCAATGGCCAGATCACCATCAAGAATAAAGCCATCCAAAGTGGCTATCCTTTAAATCCGGATTATGTGCGTTTAACCGATTATCAGGGCGACTGGACTTTTCAGAAACTAGCCAATAACAAGGTCAAGGTTTCAACCTATGGTTATGCCAATCCGGAAGGTTCTATTCCTTTGACCTTCGTAAATATGTTCGTGCAACAACAACCTTATCAGATGCTGCAGAAAATGAAGACCGAGCTGGCCAAGCCTTCACCTATTGCGGTCTTGCCTGAAGCCCTGCAATAAAAAAGACCCAATCGCTGGGTCTTTTTAACAGCTAAAAATAGGCAGGATTTAAGCTGTAAAATCTGCTTTAAGTACAATCCGGTAACGGGCTTTGCCAGAATGCAGATGTTCAATCGCCTGGTTCAGTTGTGACATCGGGAAGACTTCAATTTGCGGAGCAATATTTTTACGTGCAGCAAATTGGAGTAACTGACGTAATGCCGCCGGCGAACCTGTCGGTGAACCGGTAACTGACTTGGCTCCACCAATCAGCATGCCAGCCGGAATCTGCATCGGCTCAAGTGGTAAACCCAGCATATGCACAGTGCCATTCGGTGCCAAAGTTGCCAGATAAGCCTGCCAGTTCAAGGTGACATTGACAGTACTCAGTAATAAATCAAACTTGCCACGCTGGGCTTTTAATGCAGCGACATCACGACTGTTCACTACATGGTCAGCGCCCATGGCTTTCAGTTCATCAGTTTTATCCAGGTTCGAGGTGAAGGCAGTAATTTCACAGCCCCAGGCTTTCAGCAGCTTGATGGCCATATGTCCTAAACCGCCAATGCCAATTACGCCCACATGATGAATGGCCTGAATCTGATGTTTCAGGATCGGATCAAAGACGGTAATCCCGCCACAGAGCAGGGGTCCGGCACTTTCAGGATCAAGATCTTCGGGTAGGGGAATGACCCATTGCCAGCCGGCACGCACTTTGTCGGCAAAACCACCGGCATGTCCGACAATGGTCGCCACCTGACCGCCAGTACACAGCACTTGCTGGCCCGAAATACAAGGATCGCAATATTGACAACTTTCCGCTGTCCAGCCGATGCCAACCCGTTGCCCAACTTTCAGGCCTTTGGCTTCTGCACCCAGATGGGTAATGGTGCCGATAATCTCATGTCCTGCTACGACCGGATACACTGAAGAACCCCAGTCATTGTTAATGACTGAAATATCAGAATGACAGAGACCGCAGTATTCCACTTTGACTTCGACCTGATGCGGCTGCAGTTCTCCGGCATCGAATTGATAAGGTTCCAGTTCCGCACCTGCGGACATGGCAGCATAAGCTTGAATAATATTATTCGACATGATTTCAGCTCTTATTTAAATGCGAGGATATTGTTTTAAAGTCACAATGATTTTCATGGTCATCGACCATACCAACGGCCTGCATAAAGGCATAGCAAAGGGTGGGTCCGACAAATTTAAAACCAGCCTGTTTGAGTGCTTTAGACATCTTCTGGCTCTCAATGGTTTGAGCAGGCGCCTGACGATAATCCACAACATCATTATTCAATCGCGGTTGCTGGGTAAAAGACCAGAGCCATTCCACCAGATTGATTCCTTGCTGTCGGAGCTTCAGCCATGCTTGGGCATTTTCGCGAATGGCATTGAGTTTGCCGCGATGCCGTATCAGGCTAGCATCTTCAAGTTTTATTTGGAGTTGTTGATCTGTAAGTGAGGCGATAGATTCGATCGAATATTGAAAAAAATGTTCACGATAAGCTTCACGTTTTTTAAGAACGGTAATCCAGGCCAGACCGGCCTGCTGTCCTTCCAGACACAGCATTTCAAACAGGCGATTTTCATCCAGTAGGGCCTGTCCCCATTCCTGATCATGGTAGGCAATATACAGTGGATCATCGGAGCACCAGCCACAGCGTTGCACAGTCATGTGATGCTCCTTGTTTTTATGGTTTTATAATTTAAACACAGTCCATTGATCCTGCTGATTGTCCCAGTACGACAATTCAGCCTGATCCAGATCGCTAAATAGAATCCACATATCTTTACCGGCCTTGTCGGCATAACCAGTACTGATCAGAAGCGCATCCTCGGTAATTTCCATCACCCAGCCCTGGTAAGTTTGACCATTCAATACAATTTTTTGTTGATTGCCTGATTCAGCAAATTCTACCAGACGATTGATCAACGCTTCTGACATGTAAATATCCTAAAATTAACGTAAATAGGGATAGGGATTGACCACACCGCGACCCTTACCCTGTAAATAAATTCCATAATGTAGATGTGGTGCAGTGTGCCGGGCATTACCGCTGTTGCCGACATAACCGATCAGCTGGCCTTTTTTGACATAGTCGCCCACTTTTAAGCCACGTTTATGTCCATCCAGATGCGCATAATAATGCCAGGAGCCGCCCGGGCCCAGAATCCAGACTACTTTACCACCCAAATTGTTGTTACGTAAATCTGCAATCAGGCCCTCAGTCGCGCTAAAGACTTCGGTTCCACGTGGAGCCATGATATCAATGCCTTCATGTAAACGTCCGCGACTGCGCGAAGCGCCCCAGGTATCTGATAATTCACGTGCCTGTACGCGTGCCACCGGGATGGGCAGAGAGGACGGCACTCGCATACTTTTCAGTTTTTGCACGACGATAGGATTGAGCTGTACAGCAGGGGGTTTTTTCGGTGTACTGCTACAGGCGGTTAGTAATATGGCAATTAAAGCCACCCAGGTCAAAGCAAGATATTGGCGCACGCTATTCATCCTTAAATATTGGCAATGCTCATTCTGAGCTGATCGGTTTTTTGCTTTGTCCAGACTATGTCATACATTTACCGCAGAGATCAATTTTTTCATCGCTGTTGGAAGACCGCAATCAATGCCTGTCTCTGGACGCATCCAGTTGCCTTGCAGTTCAATCGCCAGATGTTCCTGCTGATCCTGATCCACTGCAAAAACGATTGCTTCAAGCTGCCAGGTGAAGTGGGTGAAACTATGGCTGATCTGGACTTTTTTGAGGATATTTTTCAGGCCAAGTTGCTGGCATTGCTGTTCAAATTCATGTGCATTTTCAATAATTGGCAGACACCAGAGACCGCCCCAAAGACCGCTATTGGGACGTTGCTGCCAAAGCCAGTCTGTACCGGACTGGATTAGCAGGACCTGAGCAGAGCGTACAGGAACTGGTTTTTTGGCCTTTTTGAAAGGCAATTCATTTTCCAGTCCTTGCTGATGTGCCTTGCAATGCTGCTGCATTGGACAATACAGACACAAAGGCTTTTTCGGGGTACATACGGTCGCGCCCAGATCCATAATTGCCTGGGTATAGTCATGATTGCGTTCGATAGGACAGAGTTGTTCTGCCAGTTGCCATAAGGCACGCTCATGCACCGGTTTGGACAGATCATCTTCAATGGCAAAGAAACGTGACAATACCCGTTTGACATTGCCATCCATGATTACGCCATATTGACGTAAACCGAGTGACATCAAGGCGCCAGCGGTTGAACGGCCAATGCCGGGCAAGGCCATCCATTCTTCCAGAGTATGAGGGAACTGCTGCTGTGCTGTCACGATGCCGGCAGCTTTATGCAGATTTCGGGCGCGGGCATAATAGCCGAGACCTGCCCAGTAGGGTGCGACCTCATCCCATGAGGCATAACCTAAGTCCTGAACAGTCGGAAAACGCTGGATAAATCGTTCAAAATATTGCAGTACAGTTTTGACCTGGGTTTGCTGCAACATGATTTCAGAGACCCAGACTTTATAGGGATCATCTGTCACCTGCCAGGGCAAGTCATGACGACCATGCACATCAAACCATTCCAATAGGGCATCTGAAAATACGAACATGAATACCTAGCAACCGAATAAGCAGCAGCTAGTATAGCGGAATCAGCAGGGTGGGAATGTGAAAAGTGGGATAAAAACGTAGATGTTCATCGAGCTTGATAGAACTTGGCTTTCATAAAAATAAACGCTCCGTAGAGCATTTATTTTTGATAAAGAATCCGGTTAATCGTTAATTCCCCAGCGCTCATCCAGCTTTAAGGTTTTGCCTGCATAACGCGGAATAATATGAATATGCAGATGTTCTACCTTTTCCTGAAATACTTCACCATCAATAAAGCCGACATGAAAACCGGCAGGCTGGTAACGTAATTGCAGTTCATTGCGTGCCTGTTCCAGTAAGGACATCAAACTTTTACGTTCTTTGTCAGTCACTTCGAAAAACGAGGCCACATGCCGCAATGGAATAATCACACAGTGACCTTCGGACAATGAATTCGGTTCAGGCAACACCACACCATAATCATTTTTGGCAATGACATCATATTCGTCAAAATTGCAGTAGGGGCAGTTGGTTTCAGCCATCATACACATTCTCCTCTGGTAGGATTTATCTTCTTTTCTTCATGAAGTATCTAAAATATTCAGCCTGTGAACAAGCCGGATAGTTGTTTCTATTTATGCCAAATGGCAGTCTAGCAAGGCATACATTGCTGCCAGACCTTTTTGTTCCGCTTCTGCATTGTAACCAAGATCCACACCATTGGATTTGGCCCGTTCATCCGCAAGCGGGTTGCTAAAGCCATGTTTGGCATTTTCAAAAACAATCACTTCATGCTCGACTTTTGCTGCATGCATTTCCTCACGGAAACCGGCCACATCATCCAGGGTCACCATGCTGTCCAGTTCACCATGTAGCACCAGGATTTCCGCCTGTACCTGACCTTCCTGAGCCGGTGCTTTCGGAGACAGGTTGGCATGGAAAGTCGCCACCACTTTTAAAGGTGCATTAGAACGGGCCAGATCCAATACGACTTTGCCGCCGTAGCAGAAACCAATCGCTGCAAGTTTCTCAGCATTGACTTCGTCCTGTGCTGCCAAGGTATTCAGCGCTGCGGTTGCACGATTCACAATGGTGTCAGGATCCTCGAAAGTCTGCATCATCCATTCATATGCCTGATTAGAATGGGTAGTCACTTTTTTATCACCGTACATGTCCATGGCCAAGGCCGCATAGCCATGTTCTGCAAGTTCACGGGCGCGCTGTTCGGTATATTCATTCCGACCCCACCATTCGGGTGCGACCAGTACACCGGCAACAGGGGTATCTGTTTCTGGTGCGGCAAAATAACCAATTAATGGGCTGCCATCCTGCGCAGTATAATGAATTTCGCGAGTCTTGATTGCTGCCATGCTGACGTCCTCTATTGTTGTTGAATTGCTTGATTAAAACATAACATAGCAAAACTGATCGGAATGTGACATGAAAACCTGCGATTTAAGGATACTTAAGCCCATAAAAAAAGAGAGGCCAATATAGAACCTCTCCGATTTTAGATCTGGAAAAATAGGACTTATTATTTAATAATTTCCAGTAATTCCACATCAAAAATTAAAGTACTGTTCGGTTCAATTACATCCCCTGAACCAATCTGTCCATAGGCCAGTTCGGCCGGAATGAAGAAACGATATTTGGCACCTTCTTTCATCAGCTGTAAACCTTCGGTCCAGCCGGTAATGACTTGGGTGGTACGAAATACCACGGGTTGATTACGGGCAATCGAGCTGTCAAAAACCGTACCATCGATCAAACGGCCTTCATAATGTACGCGGACATTACTGTTTGCGCTCGGCGATTTACCTTTTCCTTCCTGAAGAATCTGATATTGCAAACCTGATTTTGTGGTTTTTATCCCCGGTTTTTTTGCATTTTCAGCCAGGAAAGCCTGACCAATTTTGGCATTTTCATCAGCCTGCTTTTTCAGGGTAATCAGCTCTTTGGCTTCAGCCTGACGCTTAAATTGGGTCAAGACTCGCGCCATGTCTTCCTCACTTAAAGTCGCCTGTTTCCCAGCGGCTGCCGCTTTTAAACCGGCACTGAAGGCATCCAGATCAATGCCTTGTAAGGAATCGGCATTGCTTTTTCCCATCAGATAACCAAAGCTGTAGCCGACCTGTTCAGCCTCAGGACTTTTATTGGTAATTTCTTTGGCAAACAGACTGCCAGAACTCAGCAGTAAAACCATCAAACTTATTTGTATTTTCATGATTCATTCTCAAAATAAAGGAGAGCGCGTTGCTCTCCTTTTCGTGGATTATTTTACTTCGATGAGTTCCACATTAAAAATCAAAGTACTGTGTGGAGGAATCGTACCTGGCACGCCCTGTTCACCATAACCGAGTTTAGATGGGATATACAGAGTGGCTTTACCACCTTCTTTCATCAATTGCAGACCTTCGGTCCAGCCTGGAATGACCTGATTAAGTGGGAACTCAATCGGCTCGCCACGTTCAACCGAACTGTCAAACACGGTACCATCGACCAGTTTTCCAGTGTAATGTACTTTTACAATTGAACTTGCTGCAGGCTGCTTGCCCGTACCTTCTTTGGTCACTAAATATTGCAAACCAGATGCCGTAGTTTTTACCCCAGCTTTTTTGGCATTTTCGGTCAGGAAAGTATCACTTGATGCTTGAGCCTGTTTGGCACTATCCACTTGCTTCTGCTGCATTTCTTTTTGGAACTGCTCATAAGCTGCTTGTAATTCTTCTTCAGTATAAGCAGGAGCAGTACGGGCATGACCTTCGCGAACGCCTGTCACAAAGCTGTTAATATCCAGCTCAGGTGGAGTTTGATGAGCGACTTCATAACCGAGTGCATAGCTAATTTTAGAAACAGCAGAGGCATCTTTAGATGCTTTTGAGGTTTGAGCAGCTGGGTTTTGAGTTGCATAGTAAACAGGTACTAGCGCGGCACCGCCTAAAAGAACAGCGACAGCAATCGGTAAGGCCTTACTCATGTATTATTCCAATCTAATGTTATCGTTGAGGTTCATTCCATCTTAGCAGAAAATTTTGAGAAATCTTGCAGAATGGGTGGTTTTTTAGCAAGCGGACACCGCAGTTGTGTTGAAGTTTAAAGATATAAAAAAACCAGCAATAGCTGGTTTTTTTATCTAAATGGGATCAGCCATTTTGTTCTCTAGACTTATAACTGTAAATGTAATCATAACTATAGCTCCCCCCGGCTGAACGCTGGATATCATTCAGGATAAAGCCATTTACGATACAACCGGCCTGTTTAAAGCGGTTTAATGTAAGCTCTAGCTCCTTCATTTGTGTTTTTGCATAGCGCGCCACCACTAAATTCAGTCCGACATATCGGGATACGATAATCGCATCCGTAACAGCCAATACAGGTGGTGTATCAATAATGATATGGTCATAGTGCGGAATCAGAGATTGTAGTAATTCCTTGAAGCGTACTGAATTAAGAAGCTCAGAAGGGTTTGCTGAACTTTCACCACAGGTGATTACATTTAAGTTCGGAACATTGGTGTTTTGTACCACCTGTTCTAATGTAATCTGCTCATTCAGGTATTCAGTTAATCCATGTTGATTATTCAGATCAAAATATTTGTGGATATGACCACGACGCAAATCGGCATCAATCACCAATACGCGTTTGTTTTTTTCCGCCATAATGACTGCCAGATTGCTGGAAACAAATGATTTCCCGACTTTTGGTGCTGGGCCTGAAATCATGATGATGTTGTTCTTGGCCTGGCTTAGGGCGAAATGACTCGCTGTACGTATGCTTCGTAAGCTTTCGATCGCAATATCATCGCTATGTTTAAGGGCTAATACAAAAGGAATTTTTTTCTTTTTGAGTAGTTTTAGCCCAGGTTTCTGACTCGGAGAATGGGCAATATTCGCATATACTGGAAGCTCCAGTTGATATTCTATTTGACTGCTATCTTTCACACCAGAACGCAGCATATTGCGGAATAATGCCACCAAGATTCCCACAAAAATACCGAACCAAAAGGCGAGGAACAGAATCAGTGGTGTTTTCTGTTGCACCTGGTCAATCGGTTCAAGTGCGGTATCAATGATATGTACATTGCCAATCTCACCTGCTTTGGCAACACGCAGTTGTTGGTATGAATTTACCAAGTTGGTATACAGTTGCTGTTTGACTTCGACTTCGCGTGACAGTTGCAAATACTGGCGTTGTATCTCTGGAATATTTTTGAGTGTTGTATTCAGTTCACGAATCTTGCCATTGATCACACGAAGTTGAGCCGTAATTTCTCGCATGGCTGGATGTAGTGCTGCATATTTGGCAGCTATTTCTGCCTGTCTCTGTTCAAGTAAGACTTTTTGCGTTTCTAAGGTGACGCTCTGATTTAAATACAATTCAGATTCTTTAGCAATATCAACTGTATTATGCCGTTGACGGAACTGGTTAAAGGCGAATTCTGCATGATCAAGCTGTTTCTTTAAATCTGGTAATTGTTCATCCAGAAACGCCAGTGTCTGCGCTGTTTCTGTTGAACGGCGCGTAATATTATGCTGGCTATAAATCGCTAAAATCGTGTTCAGGACTTTAGTGATGTGCTGTTTATCTTGACCCTGATAGCGAAGCTGCAGAACTCCACTCAGTTCTCCTTTTTCTGTCACTGAATAATTGGCAAGAATAGAATCAATCGCTGTTGGCAACGAGAGTTTTTGTATCCGGTAACTGCGATCTAGATTATCTTGACTAAAGATTGCAATTTTCCAGTCTCCCTGTGCAGTTTTGGCTTGAACGGGCTGGTTAAGTGCACCCTCAAAGACAGTTTCTTCTGTCACTGGATTGATCAAGATAAAGCTCTGTGGTTGAAACTTCAGTAGGAGATTTTTATCCTGGTACGCTACGGGAACTTCAAACTGACGGATATCAAAGCTTTTTTCACCTTCTTTAAAGCGTACAGTTTCGGGTTGATATTCGGTCTGAGAATTTTTGCCGTAAATGAGGCGATTGATAAAGGAGTCTTCAGTGCTCGCAATATGGAGATCCAGATTTAAACGATCAATCACTGATTCCAGAATCGTGCGTGATTTTAAAACCTCAATCTCAGCATTTGATGAAGACATCTGACTAATAATACTTGACAAGCTGCCTAATAAGGCAGCTGATGCCCCTTTATTTTCTTCGACCTGAACGATGGCATCTACCTTATAGTTGATGGCTGCGGTACGCATGTACAGCAATACTGCCATCAGGCTGAGCAAACCACATAAGAGGATGAGCTTCCATTGCGAGAGCAGGGAAAAGAACACCCCTTTTAGGTCAATCATATTTTCGGTATTGTTATTTTTGTTCATAATTCTACTATCTAAAAGTTTAAAAGTGATTTTTCCAGTCGATGATATATTTTTAAATAAAATTCTAAAAAACTAATCAAAGACTTGCTGCTTTTCTGAGAAAGAATCCTACATATTTTGGTTTTATTGTCCTTTCTTAAAATATATCAACCAGCTGAAGGCCAGATATTTTTATTATGATCAGAATAATACGGTTTCTATTTAATCTGTTTCATATCGAGTTTTGAGCACCATGGGGTTGCAGGCGAAGTCCGTGGGCTTATATCAAAATAGTGGGTGTTCATTGATGACTATAATTATTCCAACTCACTGAATTTATAAATTTAATCTACGAGTGCAGGCGGATCTTATGAATAAATTTTCAGTCATTAATTTATACCACCCATATTTCCTAAAAGACCCCGAAAAGATTTTTAATTTTCATAGCTGAGTTACCTATCGTATAGCTGAATCAGCGACATATGAAAATGGAAGAATCTGGCTAACAACGCGTTCCCAACGAGTCAGACCTGTGGCATCAACATAGACAATGTCATTGCTACGCATTTTGAATTGTTTCGCCAAGCCAAAATCTCCAAGATTTTTTAGACTTAAGTGATATATTTCAGTCATCTGATTGTCCGAGTTGCCACGTAAGACATAAATCCGGCTAGAACTCGCGGAATAGGGATTAATCCCTTCACTTTCACCCAATACATCAGCGAGAGTCATGCCTTGGTCACGTATTGGTAAGGGTTTATTGGCACTGGCTTCACCCATGACATAGATCTTCTGGTTTTCACGAGGACTGATATAAAGAGTGTCATTCGGTTGAATCAATAGCTTATGCAAGGAATATCCAGCCTTTTCCAGTGCAATGGTATTCAGGTCATAGGTTACACCCTGCCGCACAAGTTGAATCGAAGTAGAGTCACCTTGCTCATTAATACCACCCGCCAAACCGAGTGCTGTATAAACACTGACTGGTTGATCAGACAAGTAAAATTGACCAGCTGATTTCACATTACCGACCACTGAATAGCGTTGTCCCTGATAGGAAATGACCCTCACCACCACATCCGGGCTGTTTAAGTAGGGAATTAATTGACGCCGTACTTCCTGATTCACTTGCGGAAGGGTTTTTCCAGCTGCTTTATAATGGCCAATGAACGGAAAGTGGATATAACCATTTCGGTCAATTTGGTAGCCGTTGTTATTATCACTTGCTGTAGGAACGGCGCTAATTTCAGGATAGGCCCATAATTGAAAGGATAAAATATCACCTGGATTCAAACGGTAATCCTGCACCTCAGTCTGAAATAAAGCAGCATAATGGCTAAGATTATGAGTTTGGGCAGACTGCAATACAGGCAGGGTGTCCTGATTCAATTTTATTAGATTGACTGGAGTTCCTAGTTCAGTTTGATAGATTCCTTCTTTTGGTAAATCATATGTTTGAAAGCCGGATATTGCTGCACATCCAACTAGAGATAGGCTGAAGGTAAAAATACCTAAAAGGTGTCTATAGTTCACTTGAAACCCCTTTATTTTTATATGTTCAGAATTGGTATTTATTAATAATTATTAATTTTTCTAATTCGATTTATGTGATTAACATCTAAAAAATATAATAGATCACATACCTTGTCTATAGCTATTTTTAAGTCAATTTAATAAGTTTAAAAAAATATACTGCGAAAAGATGGACGAAAATGGACGTGAAACCTTGATTAAACAAGCTATAGAGATATAGCGAATTACTTAAGTTTTAGAATAAGGATTAATTGTTTCCAATTGTTATTTTTTAATAGATGATGTAACTAAAAAATTAAGAACATAATCATAGTCAATATAGGAAAGTATTTTTATATAATTTTTATCCAATCTAAAGGTTTTTTAGATCATTGAATTTTATTAAATTTAAATAAAATTTAAATGATTTATAAGAAAAATTAATTTAAAATAATTAAAATAAGACTTTGTTAATTAAGATATTGGTAGAAAATTTTTGATGAATATTAAATTAATATTAGTTGAGAGATATATAAAAGATTAATGGCTATATAAACTTAGATGAGTTCTAAAAAATTAATTAAAATTATAAAATGTAACCACATTTAAGCATCTACTTTTTTATAAGTGGTTTGTATAATAAAATTAATATATGTTATGAACAAATCAATAAAAACAGATATGCCCAGAAGGCAGCAATACATTAAAAATAATTTGTGAAAAGTAAAATAAAAATATTAAAGGACACTAAAAATGATGATGAAAATATTGGTGACCGGTGGGGCTGGTTTTATTGGATCTGCTGTCATCCGGCATATCATTAAAGAGACTGAACATCATATTTTAAATGTTGATAAGTTAACTTATGCAGGTAACTTGGAATCATTAGTTTCTGTATTGGATCACCCTCGTTATCAATTCGCTCAAACTGATATTTGTGATCATGTATCTTTAGCGCGATTATTTTCAGACTTTGAGCCAGATGTGGTCATGCATTTGGCGGCAGAGTCTCATGTGGACCGTTCGATCGATGGACCGGCTGAATTTATCAGTACAAATATCGTCGGTACCTATACCTTATTAGAGGTTACACGAAAGTATTGGCAAAATTTGTCTGAAATTAAAAAATCTAGATTCAAATTCCATCATATTTCAACAGATGAAGTATATGGTGACTTAGAAGACACAACTGATCTATTCACTGAAACTACCCCTTATTTACCAAGTTCGCCCTATTCGGCAAGTAAAGCCAGTTCAGATCATTTAGTTCGGGCCTGGCATAGAACCTATGGTTTGCCGATTGTTGTCACGAACTGTTCGAATAATTATGGACCTTATCATTTTCCTGAAAAACTGATTCCTTTGATGATCTTAAATGCTTTGGAAGGCAGACCATTACCGGTCTATGGAGATGGTCAGCAGATTCGTGACTGGCTGTTTGTCGAAGATCATGCGCGTGCTTTATATCAGGTTGCGACTCAGGGTGTAGTGGGTGAGACCTATAATATTGGTGGATGGAATGAAAAACAAAATATAGAAGTGGTGAAAACTATTTGTCAGATTTTAGGTGAATTAAAACCACAACTGAACGGGCAAAGTTACGAAAGCTTAATCACCTTTGTTCAGGATCGGCCTGGACATGATTTACGCTATGCCATTGATGCCTCAAAAATTGAGAGGGAACTGGGGTGGAAGCCACAGGAATCATTCGAGACCGGTATCCGTAAAACTGTGCAGTGGTATCTGGATAATCTGCAATGGTGTCATCGTGTTCAGGATGGTTCGTATCAGCGTGAACGTTTAGGGGAGGCAGTATAATGTCAAAAACAATAAAGGGGATTATTTTAGCAGGCGGTTCGGGCACACGTTTGCATCCAATAACTAAAGGGATCTCGAAACAGCTACTTCCGATTTATGACAAACCAATGGTTTATTACCCATTATCTGTCCTGATGTTAGCCGGTATTAGTGAAGTTCTTATCATTAGTACTCCGGAGGATATTGAGGGATTTAAGCGTTTATTAGGAGATGGTTCACAGTTTGGCATGGAGCTGAGTTATGCGATTCAGCCTCATCCTGATGGTTTAGCACAAGCCTTTATCCTGGGCGAAAAATTTATTGGCCAAAGCAATGTATGTTTGGTGCTGGGCGATAATATTTTTTACGGGCAAGGTTTTACCCCTATGCTACGCCAGGCTGCAGCACGGCAAAAAGGAGCAACTGTATTTGGCTATCAGGTGAAAGATCCTGAACGCTTTGGTGTTGTAGAATTTGATGAACAGCAACGTGTTATGTCAATTGAAGAAAAACCGAAACATCCTAAATCTAATTTCGCTGTGACGGGCCTATATTTCTATGACAATGATGTGATTCAAATTGCCAAACAAGTAGAACCATCTGAGCGAGGAGAGTTAGAGATTACTTCAATTAACCAGGCATATCTGGAGCGCGGTGATTTAAATGTTGAATTATTAGGGCGTGGTTTTGCCTGGTTAGATACAGGTACACAGGGCAGCCTGCTTGAAGCAGCTCAATTTGTAGAAACTATTGAAAAACGTCAAGGTTATAAAGTTGCCTGCTTGGAAGAAATTGCCTTAAATAATGGCTGGTTGAGCAGAGAGGAAGTTTTAGCGATTGGTCAAACAATGAATAAAAATGGCTATGGCCAATATCTGATTTCTTTAGTGGGGTAATAACTATGAATCTCATCGAGTGGATAGAATTACCTAATCTGGGAGATCATCGTGGCAGCTTGGTGGTCGCTGAAGCCAATCGGAATGTTCCTTTTAGTATACAGAGGCTCTATTATATTTTCGGTGCTCAGCCTGATGTTCCTCGTGGATTTCATGCACATAAAGAGCTTCAACAAATTGCTTTTTGCATTCAAGGCAGTTGCAAAATGCTGATGAATAATGGCAAAGAAAAACAAGAGGTCTTAATAGGTCAGTCTAATAAAGGATTATTTATCCCGCCAATGGTTTGGCATGAGATGCATGATTTTTCAGAAGATTGCATATTGTTGGTATTGGCAAGCGATCACTATGATGAAAATGACTATATCCGTAACTATGACCAGTTTTTAGAAGAAGCAGATAAGGTTGTTATTGAATAGATAGTTAGATAATTAAAATTACGAAAAATAATTCATGAGTATGATGGCTTTTGTTAATAAAGAAGCTTCAGAAAATAGAATTATAAATAATAATAAATATTTAAGGAGATGTATGAGATGATTAAACCACTTACATCATTGCGTATGTTTTTTGCGCTATTTGTTTTTCTTAGTCATTTGGCCTTTCTAAAAAATGATACAAATTATGAAAATATTTTTAACAGTATTTTTAATGAAGGATTTTTAGGCGTCAGTTTTTTCTTTATATTAAGCGGATTTATTTTATCCTATAATTATAAAGAAAAATTTATTATAGGAAATATTTCAAAAAAAGAGTTTTATATTTCTCGTTTAGCAAGAGTGTATCCAGTACATATTGCGACTACGGCACTTGTACTCCTGTTAACCTTTATTCAATCTGGAAAAGGGTGGGAGTACTTAATTCAACACATTTTTCTGATACAAAGCTTTTTTTTAGAAGAAAATATTCATTTTTCATTAAATTCTCCTTCTTGGAGTATTTCTGACGAATTGTTCTTTTATCTACTTTTTCCATTTGCATTTTTAATTTCTGAAAAAATAAGAACTTATATTTTTATTTTATATCTAGTAGGTATTTTAATTCTTAATATGCAGCTTAATAAAAATCAGGATCACTATTGGTTGTATATTTCACCATTTGTACGTTTCTCTGATTTTTTACTGGGTATTATTCTATTTGATCTTTATGAAAAAATAAAAGTTACTTATTCTAAAATAAATATACCTACTTTTATATTTGAATTAGGAGTAATTTTAATTTTTATTTTATTCTTTGTGTTTCATAACAAGATAGATATAAGCTATAGATACTCAATATATTATTGGCTACCTATGGCAGCAATTATTCTTATTTTTGCATTGTCTCATGTTGCTCAGAAAAAAAGTATTATTACTAATTTCTTATCAAATAAATATATGGTATTGGCGGGGGAAATCAGTTTTTCTTTTTATTTACTGCATGTTTTGGAAATACAAATTTTAAATTATATAAAAAAAATACTATCATTTAATATAGACTTAATGTTGTTCTCATTCATTATTTTTATTGTGACTTTAATAGCTAGTTTTATAATGTATAAGTATATTGAAAAGCCTCTAAATAGGAAAATGAAGAAATTTTTATTAGAGCCAGGTTTTAAAAAAAAGAGTTATGAACTTAATAAATAATATTGGATTTTTACTTTAATTAATATAAATATATTAATTTTGATGAACGTAGAATTAAAAAGTAATAATAAATTTTTATATGAGATTGATAAGAATGATTCCTTTTCTTGACCTAAAAGCGATAAATGCTCAATACCGCGACAAACTTTTAGCAGCTTGTACACAGGTCATTGATTCCGGCTGGTATATCAGTGGCAAAGAAGTAGAGGATTTTGAAAGAAAATTTGCGGATTATTGTGGAACACAGTATGCCATAGGAGTTGCCAATGGGTTAGATGCGCTTATTCTGACTCTGCGTGCATGGAAGGAATTGGGGAGACTGAATGAAGGGGATGAGGTCATTGTACCTTCAAATACCTATATTGCGAGTATTTTGGCAATTTCACAGAATAATCTAAAACCGGTGTTGGTCGAACCGGATATTCATACTTTTAATATTGATGCTAAAAAAATTGAAGCAGCTATCACCACAAAAACAAAGGCGATTTTGCCTGTTCACTTATATGGGCAGCTTGCTGCAATGCCAGAAATTATGGTCATTGCCAAGAAATATAATTTACTGGTCTTGGAGGATTCAGCACAAGCCCATGGTGCTGAAATAGATGGTAAAAAAGCAGGCAGTTGGGGAGATGCCTCAGGCTTCAGTTTTTATCCGGGTAAAAATTTGGGTGCGTTAGGGGATGCCGGGGCGATTACCACCAATGATGCCGAGTTAGCGCATATGCTTAAGGCTATACGTAATTATGGCTCACACGAAAAATATAAAAATCTGGTACCTGGGGTAAATAGTCGCCTTGATGAAATTCAGGCGGCAATCTTGAATGTGAAACTGAAATTTTTAGATCAGGAGAACCAGTATCGTCGTCATATTGCAGATCTTTATTTAAAAGAAATTCAGAACTCAGCGATTGAGCTTCCATTCACAAATATAAATGCCGAAACTGATACACAGCATGTTTGGCACTTATTTGTGATCCGAACTCAACATCGGGAACAATTACAAAAACATTTAGCAGAGCACGGGGTACAGACATTGATTCATTATCCGATTCCACCGCATAAGCAGCAAGCCTATCAGGAGTGGAATAATTTCAGTTTACCAATTTCAGAACAAATTCATGCTGAGGTCTTGAGCTTGCCGATTGGACCGACTTTATCTATTGATGAGGCAAAGCAGGTTGTTCAGTTATGTAATGGTTTTCAAGCATAGATGAATTTACTTAGGACCAGTGTACTCAATGGCGTGGCAGTTTTGATTAAGACCATCACCATGTTTGTACTGAATAAAATTTTAGCTGTATATCTAGGACCCACTGGATATGCAGCGATAGGACAGTTCCAGAATTTTATTCAAATGGTGACTACTTTTGCAGGGAGTGCAATTAATACCGCAGTCGTAAAATATACAGCCGAATATCATGAGGATGAAAGTAAACAACGTGCAATTTGGAAAACAGCAGGTAGTATTATTTTTCTGTTTAGTCTGATTTTCGCGTTTCTCATATTAATTTTTCAAGGACAACTCTCACTTTATATTTTCCATTCACTTAAATACCAGACAGTTTTTATATGGTTTGCAGTTTTTTTGATATTTTTTAATTTTAATACACTGTTTTTAGCGATATTAAATGGAAAAAAAGAAATATTAAAATTAGTGCTTGCAAATATTGCAGGTAGTTTATTTGCTCTTATTATCACAAGTGTGCTGGCAATTAAGTTACATTTATATGGAGCTTTAGTTGCATTATCCATTTATCAGTCTATTGCATTTATAGTGACGTTATTTCTATGTTATAGAGCGAACTGGTTTAAGTTTTCATCTCTCCTAGGAAAAATAGACCTAGAAATTACCAAAAAGTTTAGCTCATTTATTCTCATGGCATTAGTGAGTGCGATTTGTGTACCCCTGTCTCAAATGTTAATTAGAGCATATTTAACTCAGGAGTTTAGTCTGGCATATGCAGGTTACTGGGAAGCGATGATCCGACTAAGCACGGTATACCTTATGCTGGTCACGACAACATTGGGAGTGTATTACTTACCCCGATTATCAGAGCTAAATAAGATTGATGAAATTAAGAAAGAAGTTTATTTGGGCTATAAATTTCTTTTTCCACTGACTGTAGTAGGAGGAATTATTGTTTTCGTACTACGTGATTGGATAATTAATTTACTATTCACTCCATCTTTCGCACCCATGCAGGACTTGTTCTTTTGGCAAATGATGGGGGATGCATTAAAAATAGGAAGCTGGATACTCGCCTATTTAATGCTAAGCAAAGCAATGACCAAACTGTACATTTCTACAGAAATTATATTTACCTTATCCCTTATTGCTTTGACCTATGTATGTACCCAGTTTTTTGGATTTAAAGGTGTTTCAATTGCCCACCTAATAAATTATGGGATGTATTGGATAGTAATCAGTTTATTTATATTTAAACAATTAAAATAAAGAGATATATAATATGATAATTGAGCAATCTTTAGTTTCCATCATTATACCAAGTTATAATCATGAGAGATTCGTGTGTGACAGTATCCGGAGTGTCATTGACCAGTCTTACCAGAATATTGAGTTAATTGTCATTGATGATGGATCTACAGATTCTTCAGTAGAAAAAATACAAGGACTGATTCCGATCTGTGAAAAACGGTTCATCCGGTTTGAGTTTAGACATCGACCCAATAAGGGCTTGAGTGCAACCTTGAATGAAGCATTAGAATGGACACAAGGAGAATATTTTTCTTCTCTAGCTTCAGATGATATAATCTTAAAAGATAAAATAAAGATACAATCAGAATTTTTAAACCAGAATAAAAATTGTATCGCAGTATTTGGAGGAGTAGCAATTATTGATAATGATTCTAATCTTGTAAAAAATAGGGTTAAAAAAAGACAAAGTTATAATTTTGAAAAAATTTTATTATTAGAACATGATTTACCAGCTACGACCCAACTGATCCGATCTAAAGCTGTGAAAAAAATTGGTGGTTATGATGCTAAGGTAAAAATTGAAGACTGGTATATGTGGTTGCTTTTAGCACGGGAAGGGGAGTTATGTTATCTTCCTGTTGTTTTTGCTAAATACAGGCTGCATGATAATAATATGCATAAACAGACGTCTCTTATGCATGATTCGAGAATGATGATTTTAAATGAGTACCAAAATCATATTCTATTTAATAAAGCAAAAAAAAGAGCTTTATGGATAAATGCATTTGAGTTGGGGTTGTTTTCCAAAAAGAAATCATTAGAAAAAATGCTAAGCATTTTGAGAGAATATCCATCTGAAATTTTAACATATGATTTTTTTAGGTTTTTTTACTGGTTGCTTATTAAAAAAGATTTTTAATATAAATAAGTTTGATAAATGTTATTAATTTTGTTAAAGAATAATTTTTAAAATATATTAAATAAGAAAATAATTGAATTAATAATATAAAATATTAATCGGTTCTTTTACTTTTCTATCAAGTAAAAGACAATAAGAAAGGAATGGATAATGATTATTTTAAATGAAACTAATTCAAAAAATAACATTATTTTTTTAAGTGATACTAATATAAGAGATAAATCAATTATATATCTTATACTGTTTTCATTTTTTTTATCTCAGTTTTATTTTTGGTCAAGTGGAGTTCCACAATTCAGCCATATTTTTATTATGGGTGCTATTTTATTGCTATTTAGCAAGAGCTCTAAAATAAATATTGAATATTCAAATATAATTTTATTATTTGTTGCTTATGCAATTTGTGTAAATTTTGCTTGGTATTTAATTGTTCTCGATTCAAGTTATATGATGTCGACTGTTTACTGGATATTTAATTTATTATTTTTTCTATTAATGATGAATTTAAATCAAGTTCAGATTAACTTTTTCTATGAAAAATTATTATTCCTAATTCCTTTTTCCTATATTGTTGAAATTATTATTTGGGCAAGCAACTTAGGTCGTTATGATTTTGAACCTCGATATAATGGTCTTTTTAATGATCCTAATCAGATGGCATTTTGGGTGCTGAGTAGCTGTGCAATTTATCTGTATATTTCAGGAAATGGCTTTAAAAAAATAACTATCTATTTTTTAGCCTTATTCTTAATTTTATTGACCATGTCAAGATCTGCTTCAGTTGGTTTTTTAATGTTAACTCTGGGACTTATATTTAGTCAAAAAGGAGACCTAAATAAAAGAATATTTGTATTCATTGGAACATTAGTGTTTTTTGGAAGCTTAAGCTACTTTTTATATAACTTGGGGGTCTTTGATAGTATTGCACTACGCTTTATAGAAGGGTTAGATCAACGAGACAGTCAGGTAGAAGGGCGTGGTCTTTTCAGTTTTTTAGATTATCCTCAATATTTAATTTTTGGTGCTGGGCAAGGCGCCCACTGGTTATATAACCCTACAGGAAATGAAATTCATTCAACTTGGTTAGGTATCTTATTTTATTATGGGATTATAGGAATATCCTTATTTTTAATATTTTTATATCAAATATTTAAGAAACTATCGCTTTCCAACAAGATGATATTATTAGGGCCAATGTTATATGGGTTTACCACTTATAGCGCAAGAACAATTATTTTTTGGTTTTTATTGGCGGCTTTTTTATTATTCTCAAATAATAAGGATGAATAAATATGTATATTTCTATCGGAATTCCATTTTTTAATGCTGAAAAATTCTTGGAAGATGCGATTAAATCTGTCCTTGTCCAAACTTTTCAAGACTGGGAACTCATACTGGTAGATGATGGTTCGACAGACCGGTCTTTAGAAATAGCCCGATCATTTGTTGATTCTCGAATCCGTATCATTTCTGACGGTTATAATAGAAGATTACCCTATCGCTTAAATCAGATTATTAGTGAAGCAAAATATGACATTATTGCGCGTATGGATGCTGATGATTTAATGGCTGTAGACCGGCTTGAAAAACAGATTAAAGTCCTAACTAAAAATCCAGAGATTGATTTAGTTGTTACCAGCTTGTATTCCATTGGAAATAAAAATGAAATTCTGGGGAAAAGAATTTTTTCTACCCACCAGATGCAGCCAAAAGAAATTTTGCAAGGGTTGACAAATTTATTACATCCTTCACTTCTTGCACGTAAGGCATGGTGTCAAAGAAATCCTTATCAGGAAAATAACTGCCTAGCTGAAGATTATGAATTATGGCTCTCAGCAGCTATAAAAAATGATTTTAATTATATGGTAATGCAAGAACCATTGTATTTTTATCGAGAAGTAGAAAATGTAAAAAAAGAGAAAATGATCCGTGGTTATAATACCCAGATTGAAGTAATCAAAAAATATTATAATAATATAATCGCTGATCGCGAAAAAAATAAGATTCTTCTAAAATTTGAGATAAAAAAAATTATTGTAAAAATATTAAATTTTCTTAATTTAATGCAGATTTTACATAAACGTAGAATTACTACTGTTTCTGAAAGCGATAAAATTTTTTATGCTTCACAATTAGAAATTATAGAGTGTTTAAATAATGATAAATAAAAAAATTGCTATTATAGGTTCTACTGCTTATAACCTTTATAATTTTCGTAAAGATTTTATTTTTGCATGTTTAGAGCAGGGTCATCAGGTTTATGCTTTTGTATCAGAGTATGATGATCAGTGGCTAGATACAATTAAAAATCTTGGAGCGACCCCTATTACCTATCAACTTAGTCGAGGGGGGGTAAATCCATTATCTGATCTATATTCTATTTTTCAACTTATAAATAAAATAAAAAAAATTCAACCTGATATAGTATTTTCATACTCAACTAAACCAGTTATTTATGCAACTTTAGCTGCTTACAGAACGAAAGTTCCTTATATTTATGGCATGATTGAAGGATTGGGTTCGCCTTTTACCATTCATAAACATGGGCAAAGTCTGAAAGCCCAATTTATACGTTTTGTGCAAATTTCTCTATATCGGCTGGCATTTCCATACTTAGATAAAATTATATTCTTAAATCATGATGACCCTAAAGATTTAGTACATTACTATAATATTCCTCATAAAAAAAATGCGATTGAAGTTTTAGGACCTATTGGGCTGAATTTAAAAGATTTTAGCTATAAAAAATGGGATGATCAAAAAAATATATCTTTTATTTTTGTAGCTAGATTAATTGCTGAAAAGGGAATATTTGAGTATTTACAGGCTGCTAAAATAATTAAAAAAAAATATCCTAATATAATATTTAAGATTATAGGTTGTTTAGATACAGAAAACCCTACAGGACTGAAACAAGTAGAATTAAACCAGCTAATAGAGAAAGGTATAATAGAATATGATGGGTTTGTTAAAGATGTAGCTAATCGAATAAGTAATAGTACTGTATTTGTATTGCCCTCATATTATCGTGAAGGTGTTCCTCGTAGTATGCAAGAAGCTATGGCTATTGGACGTCCAGTTATTACAACAGATGTACCAGGCTGTAATGAAACTATAGAAGATGGAGTCACAGGTTTCTTGATTCCAAAATGGGATGTAGCAGCATTAGTAAACAAAATGATTTATTTTATAGAACATCCTGAACGAGTAAATAAAATGGGATATCAAGGATTTCTATATGCTAAAAAAAATTTTAATGCTGATCATATAAACCATAGATTATTGCAAATATTGAAAATGGATTAGCTTTTAGGAATCATTTTTAAATATAAACTTTGGTTATATCTAGGTTGAAAATAATAAATAGAGAATATTTATAATATCCAGGAGATTGTAGTGAGTGAAGAGGCAAGCTTTAAAATAAAAAAATATGAAGATTTAGATAAAATAATGTGGAATGATTTTTTATTAAAATGTAAAAATTATCATTTTATGTTTAATCGGGATTTTATGGAGTATCATTCTGATCGTTTTAAGGATTTCTCATTAATATTTAAAAATGATAAACATAAAATCATAGCTTTATTGCCTGGAAATATTAAAGATAAGATTTTTTATAGTCATCAAGGTCTAACCTTTGGTGGGTTTTTGATTGATAGGGGAGTGCATACAGCTGATATGCTTGAACTCTTTGCTCAATTAAAGATTTTTTTAAAAGAAAACAATATTGAAAAAATCGTATATAAATGTATCCCGGTCATTTATCATAATTATCCAGCGCAAGAAGATTTATATGCTTTATTTAGAAATCATGCAAACCTTTATCGTAGAGATATAAGTGTTTCTATTGATTTAGAGGAAGAGTATTCATATTCAGAGAGCAAAAAAAGATCCATTAAGAAACTCAAAAAAAATGGGGTAATTTGCGAAGAGGTAGATCAGCCTAGTATAGTCTGGGGTGTTCTTCGTGAAGTATTAAATCAGCATCATAACCAACAGCCTGTACATAATGAAATTGAGATAGATTTATTGAAAAGCAGATTTCCCAATAATATAAGAGCTTATAAGTGCTGTCTGGATGGGCAGATTGTTGCAGCAGCAGTTACTTTTGAAACAGAGAGAGTGGTTCATGCTCAGTATTTGGCTAGTAATGATAAGGGGAGAGAAGAAAAAGTATTAGACTATCTGATTGATTTTTTAATAAATAACAGTAAGAAATTTGCCAAAATATTTGACTTTGGTACTTCTAATGAAAATGAAGGGAAATTTTTAAATACGGGGTTGATTAATCAAAAAGAAAGATTTGGTGCTCGTGCGATTGTACATGATTTTTATAATATAGATCTTTAATCTTTATTTCACAAACAGATGATTACAGGCTTATTCAATCGCATAAGGATGTGTGATTCATAGAGATCGTTTCAATTTAGCGATCTCTAAATCCATTTTGTAATTGGGATGTTGAATCCGTTTATTTGAGGGGGGTGTATTGCTTCTGGACTTCATCTGAGAAAGGAGTTTCTTCACATAATTCAAAGTACCTCTCCATCGGTGTTTTACCTTTCAAAGCTGAATGTGGTCTCATCCAGTTATAGTAATGCTGCCATTCGGCTAACTTGTCTTGGATATCCTCAGAATCGATATCTACAGTAGCGTAGAACTCAGATTTATCAGTCTTTTGTGAGCGCTCTACCTTGCCATTCAGATGAGGTGAACCTGGTTTATTTGGCCTAAATTTGATTCCATGCTGCATCATTTTTTCTGTACTTTTTCAGCAAAGAATTCCCGCCCACGATCGGTCTGTATTCGCTGTATGGGAAAAGGCATTTCTTCAATTACGCAGCCTAAAAAGTCGAGAGTATTCGCTGCTGTTCGGCGTGTATATATCCTTAAAACGCGATATCGTGTGCAGTCATCGATAGATGTGTACTGATATAGTCCTGGACCCAGTTTACAGGTATCCATTTGAATTCTATCGCCTGGTAATGGACGTTCATAACGAATGAAATTGCTTTACGACGGAATTTTTTAATCGGTTTGACTTGATGGGGGAATAGTACTTTATGGATAGTCGCTAAGGACAACGAGACTCCGTGCAGCCTCATCAATTCTGTTTGCAAACGTCGAGCACCAAGATTTCTAGCTCAGCATTGATTTTAGTATTTGGCGATTTTAAGGGACGTCTACTCTGGCTACTTAATCCATCAATACCTTGCTCAGAATATCGTTTCCACCACTTGTGTAACGTTGGTCTAGAAATGCCACATCTCCGACAAACTAGACCAGCATCATTAGTCTCTTCAAATAATTTAACCCATACGAGTCTTTGTTGAATTTCTCTGTTCATAGACACCCATTATATTGAAATGATGTCTATGAATCACACAGCGAATAAGTCTTAAGCAATAATTTGATGGCCAACTAATTGTCATCTCTATAACTAATCCTTAATAAATCAAAAATATCACGATTCGGTTTGATGTTAATACTCAATATTATGTGCAATCGAATGACTGCTAAGATTAAAGTCAAATCTATTTCTGTGTTGTCATTCAATACTGTTTTAATGATTATTTCCCCATTTAAACTTTTTTACGTATGTTTAGAGCTTTTTATAAGCCTAATCGCAATCTATCTGTACTTAGTTAAATAGCATTGGACTATCCGGTGCTTTAAAAAAAGATAAGAATATATGAATATTGTATTTCACTATCAAAAAGCAGCTGTAGATTTTACGAAACTGTAGATAGTACAGGATTGAAATTTTTATATAAAAATATATGAAAATATAAAAACTAACCTGAATATGACTATCAATAGTCAAAATAACTCAAGGACATAATGATTAAATTATAAAAATTATGTTATTCAAATTTTTACAAATGATATAAGTAAATTTTAGGGATTTGGATATCCATCTAATAGAATTGTTGATCCTGTTGATCCTGTTGATCCTGTTGATCCTGTTGATCCTGTTGATCCTGTTGATCCTGTTGATCCTGTTGATCCTGTTGATCCTGTTGATCCGATGTAAAATTCGTGTTCTTTATCACAATGTCTAGCATTACCTTACATTTTGTCACATTTTTTTTAATGTGAGCTGTATTGTATTTTGTAATGAATATTTTATTCGATTAACAATAACTTTCTTTATTTACTATTAATATGTAGTAGGTCTTATTAAATAGAAATAATTTACGAAGTGGCTTATTTTGTTGAAGAATTTGTAAAAAATTTGTTGCAATATTGAATAAATTTTCATTAATAATATTTAAATAAAAAATTTAATAAAAAAATATTATTATAAGATTATTTTTTGGTTGGTAGCCTTTACCTAAAATATACCTCTACTTAAAAAATAACACTCTTGATATGATTGAAAAAAAATAGACATATCGAGGTGTTTATTAATGAATCTAAAAAAATATAAAAATAAAATCAAAAAAAATCAAGAAAGTAATATTTTAATATATAAACCTTTGTTTGATGAGAAAAATAATATTTTATTAAAAAGATATTCAGAAAATAAGGGTGAATATAGAAGTAAAATAATACAATTTTCTTCAGAAAAAGATCGATCAAATAAAATGAATAAAAAAAAATTTAGGTATTTTATGCATAAAGGTAATTTAATTTTAAGAAATTCTTTAATACCTCAAGTACATTTTTATTCCTTTGCTTATTTATTTGAAGGTAAAGAAGATGTATCTAAGCGATTAATTGATATAGTTATTGCATTAATGGCTTTAATTATATTATTTCCAATTTTTATTATAGTGGCTTATAAGGTTCAAAAAAATTTAGGTTCTCCAATTTTCTTTTATCAAGAAAGACCGGGTAAAAATGGTAAATTATTTAAAATGATTAAATTTCGTTCTATGAGGAATGCAATAGATAAGGATGGTAATCCTTTACCTGATAAACTTCGCATCACTTCATTTGGAAAAAAATTACGTTCTACTAGTTTAGATGAAATGCCTCAGCTGATTAATGTTTTAAAAGGAGATATGAGTATTGTCGGACCTCGACCTCAAATGAAAGAGTTTCTTCAACATTATACTGAAGAACAAATGAGACGACATGAAGTAAAACCTGGTATGACAGGACTTGCTCAGGTCAGTGGACGTAATAATTTATCTTGGGAAGAAAAATTTGAATTAGATGTGCAATATGTTGAACGGTATAATATATGGCTTGATTTTAAAATTATGTTTAAAACGGCTAAAGTGATGTTGAGTCAAGAGGGAGTCAATGCTCCTGATCAGGAAGTCGGTGCTGCGCGCTTTTCAAAAAAAAGCATTCATGACACTAGTTTATTTACAAAAGAGGTGAAATAACACCAAGTATGCATAAATAAGACTTTCACGAAAGCTAAATGCGGAGTACTACAAGATTATATGTAGACTATTAATATTGAGCATAGGCGAGTATTAGCACAATGCACCTATGGCTATCAACTACAGGTATCGAATGAGATACGAGTAAAAAACTGAATGTTAGATTGACAGTTCTACAAAAATAGTAAGTGTATGAAAAGTGGTTTGAGATCAATGTGACACTCAGGCTAGAAAATTGATGCTGACGCAAGTGATTAATAAAAGGTATAGTCAGTCCTGAGCTACTGAGCCATATATTAGTTGATAAGTATGGTGATTATTGACCCTTCTCTCATAAGTAGCTGATTTATCAGCGGGCTGGGGTCAATCACCTTTTTAAAGACTGGTTCAGTCGGTGTAGGGCAGCTCGATGCATTATCGGATACTCAATAAAAAACCAGCAAGCGCTAGTTTTTTATTTTCAGTTTCATCAGTATTTTGGGAGCTATGGGAAAGTTGTCGCTACCACCCGTACTTGAGTGTTGAATAGGTCTTAATAGGAAAATAAGCCCTTTTCTAAGGGGAATTCGATACCAATTGATACACCGCCATCGTTACCATGTACCTTAGAGTCACCCACCCACCCATTCAGTTTAAGTGGAATGTCTGGGCGTAGATAATGTGTCCAGGTTAGATCTAGCGCTTTTAATTCATCTTGCTGCGGAAACGCCAGATTAGTGGCTCGATTGGATTCATTTAGTTTGGCTAATAATACCCGTGCATTGAGTCGATTTAAAGAATCAAAACGAATATCACCGCCAATAGATATCATTTGTCCATCACCTCCTATAGCATGCGCTAGAGGATAGCCATGTTGGTAAAAACCATCTGTATATACACTATGATTATAGGAAATGCCCTGTACCTTGCCATTGGTACGCGTGTCTGCCCATTCGGTATACAGTTGGAAAGGCATATTGTTATAACTTGATGAATAATCGACTCCAGCCAAATACATTTTTTTGGCCGGCAAGCCGCCTGCTTCATCTTCACCAACATATTGCGCATAGATACCCATCGGGACTTGCACGAGGGGATGTAGATTTAAGCGTGCATCAAAACCAGCAATTTGATTTGACGGATTAATGGTGTCGCCATATACATTATCTTTACCAATTAATGCATCCCAAAATGAGTCAAAATTTTCAGGTCTTCCTTCACCACCCCATTGAATAGCACGTGATGCACCAAGCTCCAAAGAGGGTAAAGGTTGTGCAGTGACACGTAAGCCAATCAGTTTGGCATCAGGCACAGCATCGTAGTCATCCAGTTGTCCGGCAAAAGCTTGATATTGCCAAGGTCCAATCCAGGCCAACCATTTGTTTGCAAAGGCATTCTGTTCGGCACGCTGCATCGTCATGCCATAGACAGGGCGGTTGGCATCACCACGAATTAAACTGCCATCATGTGCAGGACCCCAGTAGGTTGGGATCTGTCCAGCAATCAGCCATTGATTCCATAATTTTCCAGCGATATATGAGCCTTCAAGATTAAGATCTTGATCATTGTCAATCTGTAGATCTTTTTCTGCGTTCACACGAATTCTGGCATCCCAGTTCTCGTTACCCGCATTTAGCTCGATGCCTATCTGGTATTGCGCTTTTTGCTGATCGCCAAAGGCTTGAGGAATATTCTTTTGATCAGTTTCTGCAAATAAGGATGCTTTGAGCAACTGGTTATTGGCATTCAAATGTGTCAATACAGTATCAATTACTTTTTGCTGAGTATTATTGTTGATTTTAGCTTGGGCAAGAGCACGTTGAATTTCATCACCACTCATTGGCCAAGTGGAAGTACTGATTTGAATCACACCCTGCTGATTAAGCCAGTTTAAATCGGTACGTAAGTTTTGGTCATTTAAAGCGATGCCTTGTGCAAAGGCGAGGGAAGAATTTAATGCCAAGGTAGCGAGCAGTGTTTTGGATAACATTCTTGTATATTCTCAGGACTTTTAAACTATAACCACGATAGGTTTTTTAGTTGATTTTTTCAACAATCATTTGCAATAAATGTAAGGAAGGATAATTTCACACCCTGCTCAAACAGAGTGTGAAATTTGAGTTTAGAATAGATTAGTCATTATCTTTATGTGCAGTATAAGCATAGGCATAATTATAACCATAACTACCAGCAGAGCCTTTTTGTACGTCATTTAGAATAACACCATTAACTTTTACATTAGCTTGTTCAAAACGATTGACAGTAATTTCAAGTTCTTTAATTTGGGTTTTTCCATGACGTGCAATCAATAAATTAACGCCTGCGTATTGTGCAATAATAATACCATCTGTCACGGCAAGGACTGGTGGAGTATCAATCAAGATATGATCAAAAGAGGCTGATGCCTGATCTAAAAATGCTTTAAATTGATCTGTGCTCAAAAGTTCAGAAGGGTTGACTGGGCTTTTGCCTCGAGTAACAAAGAACAGGTTCTCTACAGTAGAGTTTTGTACTACATCTGCATAGCTATTTTGGTGATTCAATAGTTCTGCTAAACCTGGTTGTACCTCTGCATTGAAATACTTATGTAAATAACCTCGACGCATATCACCATCAATCACTAATACTCGTTTTCCGCCTTGCGCTAAAATAGTTGCCAAGTTAGTGGTAATAAACGATTTACCAATTTCCGGAGCAGGGCCCGAAATAGCAATTACATTATTATTGGCATTCATGAGGGCAAAATGAATCGCTGTTCGCATACTACGTAAGCTTTCAATTGCAATATCACTGCTATCTTTAACTGCAAGAATAGGAATATTCTTTTTCTTTTTTAATAATTTAATACGACTTTCTTGAATAACGGAGCGCGGTACAGTGGCATAGACAGGAAGATCCAACTCATTTTCGATCTGAGCCGCATCTTTAATACCTGAGCGCATCATATTACGTAACAATGCCAGCAATGTTCCTAAGAAACCACCAAGGAAAATTGCTAAAATCAGAATCTGTAATTTCTTTGGTTTAATTGGTTCAATGGGTTCAACCGCAGTATCGACAATACGGACATTACCAATTTCACCTGCTTTAGCAATTCGAAGTTGTTGATACGAATTGAGCAAACCTGTATACAATTGTTGCTTCACTTCGACTTCACGGAAAAATTGTAAGTACTGACGTTGTAATTCAGGTAAACGTTTTAAAGTCCCATTTAGTTCAGCAATTTTTTGATTGATTGCACTGAGTTGCGCATTCATTTGCTGCATCATTGGATGTTCGCCGGTATATTTAGCTGAAGCTTCTGCAACTAGCTGTTCCAGTTCTGCTTTTTTTGTTTCTAAAGTGATGCTCTGAGTTAAGTATAATTCCGATTCTTTAGTCACATCTACAGTATTATATTGCTGACGAAAACGGTTAAATTCACGCTCTGCAACATCGAGTTGTTGTTTGAGTTCAGGTAATTGATCTTCTAAAAACTTAAGTGTTTGAGCCGTCTCTGCTGAACGACGTTCAATATTCTGCTGGCTATAAGCAGCTAAAATTGCATTCAAAACTTCAGTAATATGTTGTTTGTCATTGCCTTGATAGTTTAATCCCAGCACACCACTCATCTTACCTTTTTCAGCGACTGAGTAATTGGCGGTTAAAGATTGCATCGCAGCAGGTAGGCTTTGCTTTTGTATATTATAAACGGCATCAAAACTGTCTTGACTAAAAATACCTACTTTCCAGAGGCCATATTCAGATGAGGATTGACTTACTTGATTTAGGGGAGCAGAAAAAACTACTTGTTCTGTGATCGCATCAGTCAGGCTATATTTGCCTGGCTCAAAGCTTAAAATTAAGTTTTTATCTTGGAAGTATTGAGGAATATCGAATTGGCGAATATCAAAACTGTTTTGATTATCTTTAAATAATACAGATTTTTCTGAATACTCGGTGGCGTATTGATGGTTGGCCATTAACCGGTTCCAGAAGCTATCCTCTATACCAGATACACGAATATTTAAATTTAAATGATTGATGACCTCGCCCAATACCAAACGTGATTTCAGAATTTCAATTTCGGCTTGAGCAGGGGATTTTTGGTCGATCATACCTGATAAATCCCCTAACAATGCAGCGGAAGTACCTTTACTGTCTTCGACTTGTACCATGGCATCTACTGCATAAGTATCCGGTGTGGTTCTTAAATACAGTAAGGCACAAATCAGACTTAAAATAATGCACAATGCAATAAGTTTCCATTGCGCAATTAAAGAAAAAAATAATTCTTTTAAATCAATGGTGTCTTCGGTGTTGGCGGTTTGGCTCATAATTTACATATCAAAAAGTGAAAATATTAAAAAACTTAAATATATTTTTTCCAGTCAGCAATACAGGCTTGAATCAACTGGCAGGTCTCATCAAAGAATGCTTGATCATGTTGATAAGGATCGGCAACATTTGTACTCTGCCAATGACCTAATCTAAACGTTTTACCTTTGGCAAAAGGCCAGGTTTGTTCTATATGCTTTTGCTGATTTTGACTCATCACAAGAACTAGGTCAGCTTTTTTGATCAGTTCAGCATCTAGTTTTTTCGCAATATGTGGACTCATATCAATCCCAAAACGTTGCATGCATAGGCTGGCTTTTCCATCAGCTGCATGACCGACTAAACCGGAAATACCCGCAGATTCTATCTCTAAATGAGGATATTCCTGTTTTAAAAAGTATTCTGCCATAGGACTACGGCAAATATTGCCAATGCAAACCACCAAAATATTTTTAATTCTCATTAGTTCCCCAAACGTTCAAAATTATATAAAGCATTTGAGAATGGAATAATCTGATTCACTACACGTTGCCAGCGTGCCAAACCAGATGCATCCACATAAACAATATCATTACTGCGCATTTTAAACTGATTAGCGAGACCGAAATCGGCAATACTGGTCAAGTCCATCTGGTAGACTTCAGTGTGAAGTGCATTTGGTTGACTTCTTACAATATAAACTTTACTCCGACTGGCAGAAAGTGGATTTAAGCCCAAACTTTCTCCTAGTACATCACTCAGACTCATGCCTTGATCACGTATGGGTAATGACTGATTTTTGCCAGATTCACCCATAACATAAATTTTTTGATTTTCGCGATTATTGACATATAAGGTGTCATTGGGCTGAATCAGCAGATTATGGAGTGAGAGGCCAGCTTTTTCTAGCTCTACAGTGTTCAGACTATATGAGCGTCCTTGGCGTACTAATGTGATAGAAGCATTATCACCCTGCTCTGCATTTACACCGCCTGCCATCCCTAAAGCAGTATAAACACTAACAGGTTGATCGCTTAAATAGAATTGACCGCCTTTCAGAACTTTACCTTGAACCGAATAACGTTGACCTTGATAAGATAGTACTCGTGCGATCACATCCGGATTTTTTAGGTAACGTGATAGTTGACTACGTAATTCACGGTTGACCTGGGTCAGTGATTTTCCTGCGGCTTTATAACGGCCAATAATTGGAAACTGAATATAACCTTCGGAATCGATTTGGAAACCATTCGCTTGAGCAGACTGCTCACTACTAATATTCGTTGGAGATGTGAGTTCTGGATAAGCCCACAAATAAATAGATAAAATATCCCCTGAACTTAGACTGTAGTTACGATGCTGCGCACTAAAAAGATGGGCATATTCTTGTTGAATATTCTGTACGGCAGGCTGAACAGCCATAATAGAATCTTGAGTAAGTTTTATGACATTCACTGTAGTGCCAAGGTCGGTTTGAAAAACGCCTTCGCTAGGTAAGTCGTAGGTTTGTAAACCAGAGGTGACCGCACATCCTGTGGTAGCAATACCGCCTGCCAATAAAAGAATTAATTGAAAATGTCGCACATGTTTTCCCAAATATTAATTTTTAAATTCATTTTAAAATGAGGCTATTCTACCTAAGTTATAGGTTATATACATAGCAATTTGTAACGATGTTCGAACTTTACAAGATAGAAAATTGATGCCCTCAAAAAAGCATAAGCTATTTAAGAATTATAAATAAAATATTAAATTTTCACAAAAAATATACACTACGCTATTTTTTAGTAAATGTGAGCACAAATCATAATAGAAACTTCATAATTTTCTGCTAGTATCCCTGCCGACAGATCTTTTACAAAAAATTATTTATTGTGAAATTCAGTATAAGTGACTTATTTATTACAAATAGTCTATATCTAACGGACATGTACTTTTTTAAAAGTAGATTAGAATTTAGAATATTAATCTTATACCTAGTAGATTTTAAACCCAGGTTTCTCAGAGGAACAAATGCTAACTAACTCGACAATCCTTATAACCGGTGGCACTGGTTCTTTCGGTAACACTTTTGTGCCGATGACGCTTGCAAAATATAATCCTAAAAAAATCATCATTTTCTCTCGTGATGAAATGAAACAGTGGGATATGGCTAAAAAGTTCCAAGGTGATGATCGTGTTAGATTTTTTATTGGTGATGTGCGTGATAAAGAGCGTCTTTATCGTGCACTAGATGGGGTTGATTACGTCGTACATGCAGCAGCCACTAAAATTGTTCCAACAGCAGAATATAATCCTTTTGAATGTGTAAAAACTAATATTAATGGTGCGATGAACCTCATCGATGCTTGTATTGATAAGGGTGTAAAAGGTGTTGTAGCGCTTTCAACAGATAAGGCGAGCAGTCCAATTAACCTGTATGGAGCGACTAAACTAGCTTCTGATAAATTATTTGTTGCTGGTAATTCCTACTCTGGTGAGCATGGTACTAAGTTCTCAGTCGTGCGTTATGGAAATGTGATGGGCTCTCGTGGTTCTGTAATCCCATTCTTTTTGTCAATTAAAGATAGTGGTGTATTACCTATTACTGATGAACGTATGACTCGTTTTATGATTTCATTAGAACATGCTGTGGATTTGGTTTGGCATGCTTTTGACGACATGGTAGGTGGAGAGATTTATGTTAAAAAAATTCCATCTATGAAAATGACAGACTTGGCTCGCGTTGTTGCGCCTGAAGCCAAGCAAGAAGTGATTGGTATTCGTCCTGGTGAAAAGCTGCATGAGCAAATGATTAGTGCTGAAGATGCTTACTACACCTATGAGTATCCAGAACACTTCAAAATTCTTCCTACAATTAATCAGTGGGCAACTTGTCCAAAACGTATTAAAGACGGTAAGAAAGTACCTGAAGGCTTTGTGTATGCGAGTGATAATAATACTGAGTGGATGAGCGATGCTGAACTACAAGATTGGATACAAGCTAATCGTGAAAAAATAGGAAATATCTAAAATGTTTATCCCATATGGCAAGCAAAATATAAACCAGCAAGATATTGATGCAGTAGTCAGTGTTCTTCAGTCAGATTTTCTTACACAAGGCCCACAAGTTCCTTTATTTGAAAAAACAGTTGCCGATTATGTTGGTACAGAATATGCATTGGCAGTAAATAGTGCAACTTCTGCTTTACATATCGCTTGCTTGGCATTGGGATTGCAAAAAGGAGATGTATTGTGGACATCTCCTATTACTTTTGTGGCTTCTGCGAATTGTGCACTTTATTGTGGTGCAGACGTTGATTTTGTAGATATTGATGCACAGACTTATAATATGTCTGTAGATGCATTACAGCAAAAATTAGTACAAGCTAAATTAGAAAATAAGTTACCTAAAATAGTGATTCCTGTTCATTTGTGTGGACAATCATGCGATATGGCAAAAATCTATGCTTTATCTAAAGAATATGGGTTTCATATTATTGAAGATGCATCTCATGCGATTGGTGGAAAATACCAGTCTGAGTTTATAGGTGCATGTAAATATTCTGATATTACAGTTTTTAGTTTCCATCCTGTAAAAATTGTGACCACTGCAGAAGGTGGTATGGCATTAACCAATAATGCAATCTTGGCACAAAAAATGGAATTATTAAGAAGCCATGGTGTTACCCGCAATACAGCATTAATGAGTAAAGAGACTGAAGGGCCGTGGTATTACCAACAAGTAGAATTAGGCTTTAATTATCGTATGACGGAGTTACAGGCGGCTTTGGGAGTATCTCAAATGCATCGATTAACTCAATTTGTAGAAAAGCGTCATACAATTTCAAAAAGATATAATGAAGTTTTGAAAGATCTGCCTGTCATTTTACCTTACCAGATTCCTGAAAGTTATTCAGGTTTGCACTTATATGTGATTCGTCTGAAGTTGGGTGAGCTTAAAGCATCACGTAAACAAGTTTTTGAAGCATTACGTGCCAAAGGTATTGGTGTAAATGTTCACTACATTCCTGTGCATACGCAGCCCTACTATGAAAATCTAGGTTTTAAATTTGGGGATTTTCCTGTAGCTGAAGCCTACTATGATTCAGCGATCAGCTTACCAATGTACCCCGATTTGACAGATGACCAGATTCAATACGTGTATGAGTCACTGAAAGAGGTTCTAGTATAACTATGCAGTTGGCTGTGATTCCTGCACGTGGTGGAAGTAAAAGAATACCGCGTAAAAATATAAAGATGTTTCATGGCCAACCTATGATTGCTTGGTCAGTTCAAGCAGCTATAGATAGTGGTTGTTTTGATGAGGTTTGGGTATCTACAGACGATGAGGAAATTGCGGCAGTTGCACAAGCTTATGGTGCAAAGGTGCCTTTTTTAAGACCTGCACATTTGTCTGATGACTTTGCAACCACTGCAGATGTGATGTCACATGCAGTAGAGGAGTTTGATAAGTTAAATCATACCTTGCCAGATTATATTTGCTGCTTATATGCGACTGCTCCGTTTGTGACCAAAGCAGACTTGGTGCAGGGGCTAGAAAAGATTAAAAATAATAGCGATTTGAATTATGTGTTTAGTGCAACAACTTACCCATTCCCAATTCAACGTGCAATAAAGCTGAATGCAGATGACACTGTGGAAATGTTTTCACCACAATATTTTAATGTACGCTCTCAAGACTTAGAAGAAGCCTGGCATGATGCTGGGCAGTTCTACTGGGGTACTGCGGGAGCTTGGTTTAATAAAGAGATGATTTTTGCCTCTCAATCTAGTGTTGTAGAGTTACCGCGTTTTAGAGTACAAGATATAGACACACAAGAAGACTGGGATCGTGCTGAATGGTTATTCAAAGCAATACAGCAATGAAAGTTGTCTTTCGGGTAGATGCCTCTATTCAAATGGGTACAGGGCATGTCATGCGGTGTTTGACTTTAGCTGATGCTTTGAAGAATCGGGGGGCGGAATGCTATTTTATTTGTCGTGAGCATTCTGGCAACTTGATTGGTCTAATTACCCAGCGAGGCTATCATGTTGATGCATTGCCTTATATGGATTTATCTCAAGAAGATAAGTTGCAAAACCTTAATGCTGATCTTGCGCATGCTTCTTGGCTAGGTGCAACACAAAAAGCAGATGCGAGTTTATGTACTCCTCTTATGGAAGCATTAAAGCCAGATTGGTTGATTGTTGATCATTATGCTTTGGATATACGCTGGGAACAAGTATTACGTCCATATTGCAAACGAGTAATGGTTATTGATGATTTAGCTGACCGTCAGCATGATTGTGATTTTTTAATTGACCAAAACTATCTGCCTTCATATGAACAACGATATGATAATTTAGTTCAAGCAACAACAAAAAAATTATTGGGGCCATCTTTTGTATTGTTAAGGGATGAGTTTTTAAATTTAAGAGAGAAAAAATTACAGCAAATGCCTAATATCGAGGCGCATATTTTGATTAATTTTGGAGGAATAGGAAACTATTCTTTATTATCAAAAGTTATTGAAGCAATTAATATTTTTAAAAAGCAATCTTTTTATATTGTTACAGGCGGGTTAGATCCGCATCTACTTTTAGAGTTAGAGAAATCTATTTCATATTCAAAAGTCAAGATTGTAGAAACAGCAGTAAATATGGCGGATATTATGTCTCAGAGCCAATATGCTATTGGTGCATGTGGTTCAACGGTTTGGGAGAGATTTTGTTTGGGGCTGAATTCAGGGTTGATAGAAATGGCTGAGAATCAGACACCACTTTTAAACTATCTGACTAAAATGAATTTGATTGATAATCTTGGTAATGTTAATTCTTTAACAACAGATGATATTTTAAAACTATTACAAAATCTAGATTTAACAGATGCAAAATATAGTCATAGAAAAACAGCAATAATGAGTTTGATAGATGGTAAAGGCACACAACGTGTGGTTGAGATGATTTTAGAGGTAGCAAATGTTTAAAGGAAATATCCGTTCAATTCAGCTTGCTGATGCAGAAATGATTTTGAAGTGGCGAAATCAAGATTCAGTACGATTAAACATGTATAACCACGAGATGATTGATTTAGATACTCATATGAAATGGTTTGCCTCAATTCTTAAAAGTGATAGCTGTCAATATTTTATTTATGAGCAAAATCAAAAACCATTAGGAGTGTTGTCTTTTTCTGAAATTGATAAAAAAAATAAAAAAGCGACTTGGGCATTTTACTCAGGTGATACTACTGTTAGAGGTATAGGCTCTGAAATGGAGCAACTCGCCTTAGATTATGCTTTTAATAAATTAGATTTAAATAAACTTTATTGTGAGGTTTTAGAGTTTAATACTACGGTTATTAGCTTTCATCGCAAGTTTGGATTTAAGGTTGAAGGGGTAAAAAGACAAGATTACTTAAGAGATGGTAAATATTATGATATTTATCAGTTATCCTTATTTAAAAGTGACTACTTGAAAACGAAAAATAATGATAAGTATTTGATAGAAAAAAATTATAATTGGAACTTTGAAGTTTCAGGGAATAAGATAGATAAGTTTGCTGAACTTTCAGGTGATAAGAATGCAGTACATTTAAGTAATGAGCGTGCAGTAACACTCGGTTTTTCAGAAAGAATTGTGCACGGAGCTTTAATTTTAGCTGAAATTTCAAAAATTGCAGCTATGGAGTTTCCTGCTCAAAATGCTATTTATTTATCTCAAAAAGTAGATTATAAAATGCCTGTTTATCCAGGTTTAGAGCTTGAAGGACGAGCGAAATTAAAAACTCAAATTGGTCGTTTTGTCATTATTGAATATAGTATTTTTCAAAATGAGAAATTAGTTATTTGGTGTGAGTCTGAGTTTTTACTAAGTAATGAGGCTTTAAAAAATGAAAATTAATAATAGAAAAATTGGAACTGATTTTCCTCCTTATATTATTGCTGAATTGTCTGCCAATCATAATGGTCGTTTAGAAACAGCGTTAAAAATTATAGAGCAGGCAAAAGTCTGTGGTGCAGATGCTGTTAAGCTACAAACTTATAAGGCTGATACCATTACCCTTAATAGTAAAAATGAAGAATTTATGATTCGTGGAGGGCTGTGGGATGGTCAGTCATTATATGAGCTTTATGAGAAAGCACATATGCCTTGGGAGTGGCATAAGCCTTTGTTTGATTATGCTCGTGACCTAGATATTACTATTTTTAGCTCTCCTTTTGATCGAACAGCGGTAGATTTACTGGAAGACCTAAATGCAGCTGCATATAAAATTGCATCTTTTGAAGCAGTAGATTTGCCATTAATTAAATATGTGGCTGCTACAGGTAAGCCAATGATTATTTCTACAGGTATGGCAGATAAAGAAGAAATTGCAGAAGCAGTACAAGCGGCCTATGATGGCGGGTGTAAAGAGTTGGCAATTTTACATTGTGTAAGTGGTTATCCTGCACCAGCAGAAGATTATAATTTAAGAACGATTCAGGATATGGCTTTAAGTTTTAATATTCCTGTTGGTTTGTCTGATCATACTTTAGATAATACAACTGCGATTGCCTCGGTTGTATTAGGTGCTTCTATTATAGAAAAGCATTTTACTTTAGATCGTAATGGCGGTGGGCCTGATGATAGTTTTTCATTAGAACCTGAAGATTTGAAACAATTATGTGTTGGTGCCAAAACAGCATGGCAGGCTTTAGGGCAGGTAGATTATGGTCGTAAATCTAGTGAGCAAGGCAATGCACAATTTAGACGTTCGCTTTATTTTGTGAAAGATATGAAAGTAGGCGATGTCATTGATGAAACTTGTATACGTAGCGTTCGCCCTGGTTTTGGTTTAGCACCTAAGTTTTTTGATGAAATTATTGGTAAAGTAGTTTTACGGGATGTGGTTGGTAATACACCAGTAAAGTGGGAAATTCTAAAGTAATGTTATTGTCAATAGTTATTCCTTTTTTTAATACTTTCGATAGAAGCGAGTCTTTACGTCATATCATTAAAAGAACATTAACTGAAAATAAAGATATAGAATTTATTTTAGTAAACGATGGTTCAGTTGATTCAACTTTTAGTAAGCTAATTAATTATTATAAAGAATTTAGTAAAAGTTCATGTTTGAAAATTATAGATCAAGAAAATAAAGGGCCGGGAGGTGCTAGAAACAATGGTCTAAAAAATGCGACAGGAAAATATATATGGTTTGTAGACTCAGATGATAACATAGATATATCAAATGCATATGAGCGATTAAAGCAAGCAATAGAACTTGATGTTAATTTTGACTTTATTGATTTTAATATTAGAGAAAATAATAAAATAACTAATTCAATGGGTAATGTGGAGTCTGGATATTACCCATCTTTTGAAAATAAATATTTGGATTTAGGGCGAATAGTAACTAAGATATTTTGTAGAGATGTTTTTATAATAAATAATGTTACTTATCCTGAAAAAGTTATATATGAAGATAATTATTTAATTTATATTTTGCCAATTTTTTTAAATAATTTTTTTAAGTTTAATGATGCAGTTTATGAGTATGTAGAAAATCAAAACTCTATAACTAGGCAGAAATTTAATAGAAAATATTATGATCGCCTACTAACTTCATATGAAGGGTTGGAAAACCACTATTATCTAAATAATAAAAAAATAGAAGAAGGTGTTTTAGTTAGATTCAATGAAATTTTTTATGAAAATACATTGCTTTATATTATTGGTGGTATTTTAAAAGGTGAAATTGATAAAAGGGAGTTAATGGAAGTAAAGAAAATTATAGAATGGTGTAATTTTTTAAAGAAAAAATATAACTTTAAATTTATTATTTCAAATAAGAGAAGTTTTAAAATTAAGATTTTATTTGAAATTATTTATATCTTATCAATTTTTTTTGGATCAAAAGATTGGTATTCATATTTTTTAAATTTAAATAAAGAAGAATGGAAAATTAAATAATGAGTGCTAGAAGCTCAATAGTTATTTATTTTTTTGGTGAAATGATTTCCAAAGGCTTACCATTTTTTTTTATACCATACTTAACTAGAAAACTAGGACCAGCTGGTTACGGTGAGTTAGCGTATGCTCTTACTATTATTGCCTTTGCGAGCATATTTATTAGTTTAGGGCAAGAGGCTGCAACTTTTAGCTATTATTATAAAAAGGGGAAAAAGGCATTACCATATTTAAGAACTTCTAGTATGATATTAATGTTTGCTCTAACTATTCTAGTTGCTATTTCATTATTTTTATTAAAAATAAAATATTGGTTTCTCTTAGCATCTATATCATCAGTTGCAATATTAATTAACTATCATATGGCAACTTTACAGGCTCAAAAAAAAGAATTTGAATATATATTAATTCAAATAAGTTCTGCTATTTTACTAATTATTTTTACGTTTTCATTTCTTGAATTAATGGACGGTGATAAAGTAAAGTTAAGATTAGATGCAATGCTATGGTCAAGTATTGTAGTTTTAATCCCAATTATTTTTTTCTTTATTAAGAATACCTATAAGTTTGTAAATTTAAAAAAGATAAAATTATATAGTTTGTATTTATTAAGTTATGGTATCCCAATTTTCTTTCATTCGTTTTCTTTACTAATTAAAGGACAAATAGATAGGATTTTTATATATAAACAGTATGATGCTTTATCTTTAGGTGTCTTTTCTGCTGGAGTGCAGATAGCTGGTTTATTGACTATAATATTAGGAGTTCTTAATAAAGCATTGGTTCCAACGTATTATGAAAAATTAAAAAATAAAACTTTAAATGAGAGTAAAATCATAAAATTGGCTTTATACTCTTTGCCTTTGACTTTAATTCCTGGTGGATTGGCTTTTTTTATACCAGAAAGTGCTTATATTTGGTTTTTAGGGCAAGAATATAGTGGCTCTAAATATTTTACATATATGTATGTTTTTGGCATATCTTTGAATATACCTTATCTAATTTTAGTGAATTATTTTTTTTATCATGGTTATACAAAAAAATTGTCAAAATGTACGATTATCAGTACACTTATTTATATACTCTTTCTATGGTTATTTTCTGCAAAAAGTATTTTTTTAATACCATATGCTTTAATTTTTTCAAATATATTTTTGGTATTGATTTTATGGTGGTTTTTAAAAAATGAGAAATAATTTGATAATCTGTGTTACACCATTACAGATGCTAATTGCAGAAAAAATAATAGATTTATATCCAGACGATAATTATCATCTTTTAGTTATGTACTATGATGATAATGAAAAATATAATTATTATTATAAGAAGCTAAGTTCAAAATGTCTTGTCTCCTTTAGGTTAATAATGGAAAAAGAAAGTAAAATATATAGATTATATTATTTTTTTCAGTTAGTTAATTTGCTAAAAAATAAATTTGACTCTTTATATTATAATATCTATTTTGCAAGTGTGGATAGTTTTTTTATTCATTACATTTGTTCATCTATTAATTATAAAGATATTATTACATTTGACGATGGTGTGGCAAATATATATAAGAAAGGCTTGTATTATAAAAATAGAGATTATTCCTTGCTATTGCGATATTTAAGAATTTTTTTAGGTATCAGGTATAATTTAAAGGAAATAGTTTCTATTTCGGAAAAACACTATACCATATTTAATGGTGTAGAAAATATATGTAAAAATTCTGTTTTTTTACCTTTATTTATTTCTGATAAAGAGAGAGATAAAGAGTCCAAGGAATTTAGTATTTTTTTAGGTCAACCCTATTCTGAATATAATATTGGTAAAAATATTAATATAAATGCAATTCTTTCTAAAATAGGTGTTATAAACTACTTCCCTCATCCTCGTGAAAGAAATCTTCCGGAAGCTATTAATATAATAAATTCAAATCTTATTATTGAGGATTATGTAATTACACTATTAAATCAAGGTTATAATGTTAAGGTATACTCATTCTTGAGTACTGCACTTTTAAACTTGAATTCTATAGATAATGTTAGTGCATTTTTAATATACGATAAGCAATTATATGAAAAATATACAGACTTATATGAATTCTTTTTTAATTCAAATATTGAAACTTTGGATTTAGAAGGGGAGGCTTATTGTAATGGGTAACACGTTAGCATTAAAGGCTGCTATATTAATTTTATTTTCAATTTATATTTTTGTGGCAGGTTTTTCCTATACGGCTTTAGTGGTTAATGATGAGTTTGCATCTATTATATCTTTGTATACTAGAGTTTTTTTACTGGCTCTAATGCTTTTACTTATATTTTTGAAAGGGAGTTTGGGGAAAATAGAATTATATTTTTTAATATTTTCTGCATTTTTCTTAATTACGATGAATCCATTTCTTATAATTATGGCATTTATGATTTTACCAGGTATAATTTTTGCTGACTTTATTAATAATAAACAAGCAATAAAAATTACTATAGGTGCTTCAATTTTAAGTTTTTCTTCAATTTTTTTGCTTTCACATTTTAATATAATTGAGAGTAAGGTTTTAATGGATGATAGTGAATTTACGCTTTCAAATTTAAGGCAAACATATGGCTTTAATAATCCAAATGCTGCATCTATGTATATCGCTCAAATTCTAATGGTTTCCATCGTTTATAAAAATAAGTTATTAAGTTTTTTTATTTTTTTATTTTTTTTATGGTTGACTTTTTCCACAGGCTCAAGGACTCCTTTATATGCTGTTGTTTTTTTTATATTTTTAATTTACTTATCAAAATATAATTTCTTCCTCCCTTTTATAAGATATGGAGCTCTTATTTTTATTTGTATTATTCCTTTAATTATTATCTTTTTTATTGCTAATGGAATTTGGGTCTATTCTAATATTGATTTTAATCACTTACTAACTTATAGGCTAAGTATTGCTCAATCCCTATATTCAGAAGTTGGTGGATTATCATTACTTCCATCATACTCAAGTGAATTTGTTGATTCTGGCTATGCTAATATTCTATTAAATGGAGGTTTTCTAGTTTATTTATTATTTTTCATTTTTTCTTATCTATACTTAAAGATAGAAAATAATAGGTACTTTTTTTGTCTATTTGTTGTTTTTTTATTAATATTAATTTCTGAAACATTTATTACTGGAAACTTAATTTTTAGTATTTTGTTAATCTCACGGTCTATTTATCTGTTAAATAAAAGGTTGCCAATTTAAATGAAACCTATGAAAAAAGTTTACTTTTTAATTCTTTCATTAAAAGGGCGCTCAGGAACAGAGCGTGTAACTTGTCAACTAGCTAATATGTTAGATGATGCAGGTTACCAGATTGTAATTTTGAATCTGGATACTTGTAGAGAATTGGCGGCTTTTGATATAAATAAAAATATAGATGTACAGTATTTTAATGGATCTATTTTCAAACTTTTAAGGAAGATAAAATCTTTAAATCAAGAAGATATTCTTTTTATTCAAAATATGGAACGATTGTCTTTAATCACTCTTTTAGTTAATCCTAAATCTAAAAATATTTGTTTAGAACATGGAGTGTTTTTTACAAAATCTAAGCTTGGTAAATTTTTAACTAAATATTTATATTCACGATTAGATGCTCTCGTTACAATTACTTATGCTGATGCAAAAAATTATTTTAAATTTTTAGATGTTCAGAAAGTCCATACAATTTATAACTCAACTCCTTTTTCTCCTGAAACATTAACTTATAATTCTTTGTCAAAAAAAATTATAGCAGTTGGTCGTTTATCTCCAGAGAAAAATTTTTCTGATCTAGTTCACGCGTGGTCTTTAATTTATAGTAGATTTCCAGATTGGTCTTTAGATATTTACGGTAATGGGGATGAAGAATATAATTTGAAAAAACTTATTCAAGAACTGTCATTAAAGAATATCACTATTCATAAAAATATAAATGATATTGAAAATGTATATAAGAGTGCTTCTTTTTTAGTGCAAACTTCTAAGTTTGAGGGTTTAGGTATGGTTTTAATTGAGGCGCAATCATATGGTTTACCATTAGTTGCATATAATTGTCCATACGGCCCATCCGAGATTATTGTTAATGAAAAAAACGGGCTTTTAATACAAGATTATAATGTTAATGATTTGGTTAATGGGATTGAACAGTTAATTGTTAATTTAGAGCTAAGGGAAAATATGCATTTTTATGCTCTTAATTCTAATAAAAAATTTGATATAAATTTAATAAGTAATCAGTGGTTAAATTTATTTAATAATCTTTAATATTTATTTTCTAAGACTATTGAGTGCTTTGAGGTGGTAATGAGTTTTTTAGTTAGTATAATCATGCCTGCATATAATGCGGAAAAGTTAATATCCGATTCGATAAATAGTGTTTTATCGCAGACATATAAGAATTTTGAGCTAATAGTAATTGATGATTGCTCACAAGATCAAACATCACAAGTTGTAGAAAATTTTATTTTAAAAGATAAGAGAGTAAAACTTATTAAAAATATTAAGAATAAAGGTGTTGCTGAAACTAGAAATACTGGTTTAGATCAGGCTAAAGGTGATTATGTCGCTTTTTTAGACTCTGATGATAAGTGGGATAATAATAAGTTAGAAAAACAATTAGCAGTTTTGAAAGAAAGAAATGATGTTGATGTTGTATATGGCTCTTACTATAGATTTAATAATGATGGAATTAAAAATATAGTAAAGGTTCCTAACTTACTAGATAAAAAAGAGTTATTAAAAGGTAATCCAATAGGTAATCTAACTGCTATCTATAATTTTAAAAAATATTCGCAAATCCGGCAAAAAAACATTGGTCATGAAGATTATTTATTTTGGCTAGAAATTTTTAACTCTAGCCCAGATGTAAAAGGCATAGGTATTCAGGAACCTATAGCCTATTATAGAGTAGCAGAAGATGCTAAGAATTTGTCCGGAAATAAGTTGAAAGCAGCGAGCTGGACATGGACTATTTATCGAAAGCACTTAAAACTAAATTTAATAAGTTCTCTATTTTATTTTTCCTATTATATGATTAAAGCTATTTTAAAGAGAGTCTAAGGCGTGAGAGTTCTAATAACAGGTGCAACAGGCTTTGTAGGTTCAGCTCTAACTGAACGGGTGAATAGTTTGTATGACACTATGGTTTTAGTTCGTACTCAAAGTAATGTTCTGCCTTCCACGATTCAACAACTTGTTGCCAGCAATATTTTTGAAGCAGATTTTCCAGAAAATGTAGACGTTATTATTCACTTAGCAGGTCGTGCTCATATTCTAAATGAACAAACGACAGATCCATTAGCTGAATTTTGTAAAGTCAATGTAGAAGGGACATTACAACTTGCCCGTCAGGCTTTGGACAAAAAAGTAAAACGCTTCATATTTATGAGTTCTATAGGTGTGAATGGTTCAGTGACATCACAGCAACCGTTTACAGAAGATGCTCTGCCACAACCCCATGCAGATTATGCGGTTTCCAAACTAGAAGCAGAGGAAGCATTAAAAAAATTATTTGCTGGTACAGACATTGAATTAGTGATTATTCGCCCACCCTTAGTGTACGCAGCTCACGCGCCAGGTAACTTTGCTCGTTTACTCAAATTAGTCGCAACCAATTTACCTTTACCTTTTACACGTACACGAAACAAACGTAGCTTTGTCGCACTTGAGAACTTGGTCGATTTTATTCAGGTTTGTATTGAGCATCCCAACGCTGCCAACCAAACATTTTTAGTGGCAGATCAAAGTCGCATTTCCACACGTGAACTGGTTCAATACTTAAAACAGGGTATGGGAAAAACCCCATATTTTATTTATATTCCACAACCTCTTATGAAACTAGGGGCGGCATGTGTAGGGAAATCCAAACTCTATGAACAACTGTTTGAATCACTTGAAGTAGATGCTTCCAAGGCTCAAAAACTACTGGGCTGGACAGCTCCGTTAAGTACCCAGCAAGCCATGTTAAAAGCAGGCCAAGATTATCTAAAAATGAAAGAGTAATTCACGTATGTCAATTTTTGCACAGAGCATTGTATTTTTTATACTGACATTACTATTTACAGGCTACATGCGGCATTATGCCCTAAAGAAAAATATCATAGACAACCCCAATGAGCGCAGCTCCCACAGTGTACCCACGCCACGCGGTGGTGGTGTAGCTGTGGTGTGTAGCTATTTATTGGTGTTGGCTGTGCTGATCTATAGCCAGCAACTGACAGTCCATATAGGCTTAACCCTTATGGGGGCAGGTTTTGTTATCGCACTGCTTGGTTTCTTAGATGATCATGGGCATATCAACTCCATGTTGCGTCTAGCCATCCATTTTCTAGTGGCTATAAGTGCGGTGACCAGTTTAGGTGGTTTTGCTGAAGTCACTGCTTTTAATGGTCTGCAACTCGGCTTTGTAGCCAATATCATTGCTGTGTTATTTTTGGTGTGGTTACTCAATCTGTATAATTTTATGGATGGCATTAATGGTATTGCCAGTGTTGAAGCCATTACCGCCACAGTGAGTATGGCAATTTTGTACTATCTGCTAAATGCATCGCTGAATTCAGATCTACTTTGGTTATTAGCTGCCTGCGTATTTGGCTTCCTATTATGGAACTTTCCCAAAGCCAAAATTTTTATGGGCGATGCCTGTAGTGGGTTTTTAGGGCTAACATTAGGGATTTTGGCATTAATTGCCCTCAAAGAAAACTTAGCATTGTTTTGTGCATGGATTATTTGTCTAGGTGTATTTGTGGTCGATGCGACTTATACCCTGATTAAACGCGTGCTCAGTGGCTATAAAATGTATGATGCGCATCGCAGCCATAGCTATCAAATTTTATCGCGTAAATGGGGCAGCCATACGCCAGTGACTTTGGCTGTAGCAGCGATTAACCTTCTCTGGCTATTTCCAATTGCATATATGACCGTAATGCAACAATGGGCCTATCCTGAATTCGCAGTGTTGATTGCTTATTTACCTTTAATATTGATTGCTATTAAATTAAGAGCGGGAACACCTGATGCCTGAGAAAAAATTACTGATTCTCGGGGCAGGCGGTTTTGGTCAATCAATTGCTGAAGTTGCTGAACTGCTAGGTAAATGGAAGAGTATTTCATTTGTTGATGATCGATGGCCTGAGCAACAACAGGTTGGTCGCTATACAATTATTGCAAATATTCAATCTTTAGAAGCAATCAATTTGCATAGTTTTGAAGCCATTATAGCAGTTGGAAATAACCAAATACGACAAAAATGGCAACAATTATTGCTTGATTTATCTATACCCATTACGACTATTATACATCCACAAACTGTCATTGCTCCTAGTGTAACAATAGGGCAGGGGGTAAGTATTATGGCTGGGTGTGTTATTGGAACGAATACGATTATCCAAGATGGTGCTATTTTAAATATGGGTACATTATTGGACCATGATGTGGTGGTTGAACAATTTGTACACTTAAGTATTGGGGTGAAAGTTGCAAGTAATAATGTTATCCCTACATTTTCTTTCTTGGAAGTGGGAAGTATCATAGAACATAAGTCTTAATAACAACTTCTTTAAATTAAGATATGACGTGCTGAAAAATATATGAAATCTCTTGTAATTCCTCTGGTTGAATCTCCACGTTCAGCAAAACTCGCGTTTTTAGTCATTTTAGACTTTTGTATTTTCCCTGTTCTAATCTGGCTTTGTTATGCCATTCGACAGTTTGATCTCGGTACAGAAGTTGTACCCAATATTCCCTTTGGGCCAGTTTGGGTCAGTGGTATTGCAGTCTTTGCGCTGTTTATCTGTGGTGTATACCGTTTTATTGTTCGTACCTTTAATGAATTTTTTATTGCCAAATTAGGTCTGGCAACCATATTAAGCGTGATTGGTTTGTACTTGTTGGCTTATAGTACGCATGCGTTTATTCCGACCTCAATCCCTTTAATGTTTGGCTTTATGATGTTCGCTTGGGTTTGGTTCAGCCGGGGTATTATTCGTTTTGTCGTTCAATCTTATTTGAAGTCAGGTGTACCGAAAAAACGGATTGCTATTTATGGAGCAGGTCATGCTGGTCAGCAGGTAGCAGCTACTTTAAACCGTTCTAATGAACATCTACCGATTATATTTATTGATGATGATCCTTCTTTAAGTGGCCAAAATATTGGTGGTATCCAAGTTTTTTTACCACATACTGCTTTGAAATGTTTTACAAAATTCAAAATTGATGAAATTTTAATTGCACTCCCGTCAGTAGGGCGAATACGTAAAAGTGAAATTATTAAGTTTTTAGAGCCGGCTCATTTAAAAATTACCGAGATTCCGGGTCTGACTAAACTGGTCAATGGTGAAATTCGAATTTCTGATATTCAGGAAGTAGATATTATTGATTTACTGGGGCGTGATCCTGTACCGCCAGTTCCAGTGCTTTTGGCTAAAAATATTAAAAATAAAGTAGTCATGGTCACAGGTGCGGGTGGCTCGATTGGTTCAGAACTGTGTCGCCAAATTATTAAAAATCAGCCGGCCAAACTGGTTATTTATGAACTGACTGAATTCGCACTGTATAGCATTGAAAAAGAGTTACGCCTTAGCGCTAGCTGTGAAATCATTCCGATTCTTGGCTCTGTACTGGATGAGCGTAAGTTAGAACGGGTAATTGAACAGTACGGCGTGCAAACCGTTTATCATGCGGCTGCTTATAAGCATGTGCCATTGGTCGAGTGTAATCCATTGGCTGGCCTGAAAAATAATGCAGTCGGTACAGCATTCAGTGTCAATGCCGCAGTTAAAAAGGGTGTAGAAACTTTTGTCCTGATTTCAACCGATAAGGCGGTGCGCCCGACCAATGTCATGGGCGCGACCAAACGGATGGCAGAGCTGTATTGTCAGGCTATGGCGGAAGCGCAAGACCAGACCCAGATCAGTATTGTGCGCTTTGGTAATGTCCTCGGTTCTTCGGGCTCGGTCGTGCCGCTGTTTAAACAGCAGATTGCCAAAGGTGGCCCGATTACCGTGACCGATCCGGAAGTGACCCGGTTCTTTATGACCATTCCGGAAGCTTCGCAACTGGTGATTCAGGCTGGCGCTTTGGGAACCGGTGGAGACGTATTCCTGCTGGACATGGGCGAGCCGGTACGGATTCAGGATCTGGCACGACAAATGATTTCTCTCAGCGGACTCAAAGTCAGAGATGATAAAAACCCGAATGGCGATATTGAAATTCAATATACTGGGCTACGTCCAGGCGAAAAACTTTATGAAGAACTGCTGATTGACGAAGAAAATACAGAAATTACTTCACATAAGCGTATTCTACGATCTGTAGAGAAACATTATCCATTGGCAGAAATTCTGGCAGTATTTAACCGTATGCATGCACTTAGCGCGACTCAGACTGATATTGAATGGGCACTGGCACAACTAGAATATTATGTGGATGGTTATATACGCGGTAACGAAATTAAAGTGAACTAGGTTTTTATAGATATGATTAAAAAAGCGATTCTCCCTGTGGCGGGTCTAGGTACGCGTTTTTTACCTGCCAGTAAATCCATTCCGAAAGAAATGGTTACTGTTGTGGATCGCCCTGCAATTGAATATGTGGTGCGTGAAGCCGTTGCTGCCGGAATTGAGCAGATTATTCTGGTGACCCATTCTTCCAAGGCTTCGATTGAAAATTATTTTGACCGTAACTTTGAGCTTGAAACCACCCTTGAGCAAAAAAACAAAATCGACCTGCTGAAAGAAATTACGGAGATTCTGCCTGCAGGCGTGAGTGTGATTAGTGTACGCCAGCCGCAGCCTTTGGGTCTGGGTCATGCGGTACTGTGTGCCAAAGCCATGATTGGTGATGATGATTTTGCAGTGCTGTTACCGGATGTGCTGGTGAAAGATCAGGATCCGGAAAATGACCTGTCACGCATGATTCAGCGCTATGTACAATCTCAAGCTTCACAAATCATGGTTGAAGCAGTGCCTGAACATCTGGTCGACCAGTATGGCATTGTTGATGTTGCTGCATCACCTGAGGAAGGTGAAAGTATAGTCATGCAAGGGATCGTTGAGAAACCGGCAGTCGGGACGGCACCATCGAATCTGTCTGTGGTGGGGCGTTATATTCTGCCGGCAAAAATCATGCAGCTTTTAGAACAGACCCCACGCGGGGCAGGCAATGAAATCCAGCTGACCGATGCCATCGCCATGCTGCAGCAAACCGAAGCCGTAGAAGCCTATCGCATGAAAGGTCAGACCTTTGACTGTGGCAGCAAGTTAGGTTATCTAAAAGCTGTTTTACATTATGGCGTCGATCATCCTAAACTCGGTGCCGAGTTTAAAGCATTAATTCAGGAACTGGCATTATAATAATCAAGGAATATTATGAAAGTCGCAGTATTGGGAAAAACCTTATTTTCCGGAGTCATTTCAGCTCTTTTATCTGAATGTGGTCATCAGGTGGTCTGGTGTAACAGCTTCAATGCAGATGAGTCGGCCCGGCCCTATTTCCAGGATGAATCTCTACAACAATTACTGCAAAAACAGGAAAAATCTGGTTTTTTAAACTGTTGCGATTTTCAGCATCTGGATTTTAATCAGGATGTGTTTTTCTTTAGTTTTAATGCGACTGAAGAACAGCAAGCGTTTCAGATGCTGGACACCATCCGGCATGCCTGTTTTGCCCATCCCAAGCTGATGATTAATGCCTCGACCTTTGGCTTGCATGGCACGCAGCGCTTTCAGCAGTTGCTGCCGAATGATGACTGGATTTATCTGCCAGATATTATTCAGGAAGGGAATGCACTGCGTAGCTTTACTCAGGCCACCCAGTTGATTGTGGGCTGTGATCATGCAGATATCCAGCCTAAAATCAAAGAATTATTACGTCCATTATTTCCACGCGCGCAGCAGTATCTATTTATGCCGGTTCTGGATGCCGAATTTACCAAGTTGAGTATTTCCGGCATGCTCGCCACCCGGATCAGTTATATGAATGATCTGGCCAGTGTGGCAGAAAAGCTTGGCATTGATATTGAACAGGTACGGCAAGGCATGGCTGCGGATAACCGGATTGGTTCTGCCTATCTGTTCCCCGGCGTTGGTTTTGGTGGAGAGAATTTCTCCCATGATATCCGGACGCTTACTCACGCCGTGGCAGATTCAGGGGTAAAAAACCAGTTGCTGGAACAGGTCTGGGACATTAACGAACAGCAAAAAGAATTACTGTTTCGTAAACTCTGGAACTATTTCCGTGGAGACTTAAAGGGTAAAGTTATTGCGATCTGGGGTGCAGCCTTTAAGGAAAACACGCCGAGTATCCAGCAGTCTCCGGTACATGCCATGCTGACCGCTTTGTGGGCACAAGGCGTGACGGTCAAGCTGCATGATCCTCAGGCAATCACAAATATTGAAAAGGTTTATGGGCCACGGGAAGACCTGATCCTGTGTAAAGACCAGTATCAGGCTGTGGAAGGGGCGTATGCCTTGTGTCTGATGACGGCATGGAAACAGTACGGCAGTCCGGATTATCCATATCTGATCAAGCTAATGCAGCATCCCCTGATTCTGGATGGGCGTAATCTGTATGATCCGACGTATGTCAAGACACGCGGTTTTAATTATATTGGGGTGGGACGTTAATGTTGAGCCATTTTAATCCAAATCTCGACACTGAAACTGTGTGTCAGAAACTCGCCTCGAACAAAGAACAACTTCAGTCTGAGCATCTGCGGGAACTGTTTGCTGCTGACCCGGAGCGCTTTAATCGATATTCCATTCAGTTTGAACAACTGCTATTTGACTATAGCAAACACAGAATCAATCAAAATGTGATACAAGGCCTGATCGAATGGGCCGATGCACAGAACCTCAGATCCTGGATTGGCTCCCTGTTTTCCAGTCAAAAAATCAACTATACCGAGCAGCGTGCTGCCATGCACTGGGCACTGCGCCTGCCCAAACAGGATCAACAGCATGCTGATCTGGCAGCTGATGTGCATGCCCAGCTGGAGCGTATGTATGCGCTGGTGGAACAGATTCATGCCGGACAGCGTCGCGGTGCCACCGGGGAAGTCATTCAGGATGTGGTCAATATCGGGGTGGGCGGATCAGACCTCGGTCCCTTGATGGTCACGCATGCTTTATCTGATTTTAAATACCAGTCTGCCCAGCCACTCAACGTACATTTTGTTTCGACTATGGATGGCAGTCAGTTGTCTGAGCTGTTGCATCAGCTGCGTCCGGAAACGACACTGTTTATTATTTCCTCCAAATCCTTCGGCACCATTGATACCCTGACCAATGCTCAGACGGTACGCTTGTGGCTGGAAAAGGCCTTAGGTCAACATCCTTATATTCTCAAGCATCATTTTATTGGAGTATCGACCAAACCGGAAAAAATGACGGCGTGGGGTATCGTACCGGAAAACCAGTTATTGCTTTGGGACTGGGTCGGCGGGCGTTATTCACTCTGGTCCTGTATCGGACTGCCAATTGCCCTGAGTATCGGGATTGAAGGCTTCAAGCAGCTGCTGGCTGGTGCTTATGCAATTGATCAGCATTTCCAGTACCAGCCTTTTGAGCGCAATATTCCGGTATTGATGGGGCTTTTGGGAGCATGGAATACCAATTTTCTGGATATTCAGACCCATGCAATTCTGCCTTATGATGGTCGGCTGAAATATTTTGCCTCCTATCTGCAACAGCTGGAAATGGAATCCAACGGCAAATCAATTCAACGTAATGGCGAGAAAGTCCAGCTAGATACCTGCCCGATTATCTGGGGTGAGGTCGGGCCGAATGCCCAGCATGCCTTCTATCAGTTATTGCATCAGGGTACGCAGTCAGTCAGCTGTGATTTTATTGCACCGGTAGAACGTTATAACAGCCAGCAATATACCTATGCAGACAGCGCTGAAGCATTAGTCGAACAACATCATCTGGCCTTATCCAACTGTCTGGCGCAATCGCGCTTACTGGCTTTTGGCAATGAAGCACTGGATCAAACTGAATTGGCGAGCTTACCGGCTTATAAACAGTATGAAGGTAATCAGCCGAGCAGTACCCTGTTATTGCAGGAACTCAATCCATACAGTTTGGGCATGCTTATTGCACTGTATGAGCACAAGGTATTTGTCCAGTCCGTGCTGTGGAATATCAATCCGTTTGACCAGTGGGGCGTAGAAAAAGGCAAGGAAATTGCCAACCAGCTATTGCCAATACTGAATGGTGAACAAACCGATCTGGATGGTTTGGACGGTTCTACCCAAGGCCTCATTAAAATTTTATTAGGAAAGTCAAATGGCTAAAATTTTGGTCACAGGTGGGGCAGGCTATATTGGTTCACATACCTGTGTAGAATTGTTGAATGCCAGACATGAGGTAATTGTACTTGATAATCTGTGCAATAGCTCCTCCGAGTCCTTAAGCCGAGTAGAAAAGCTGACCAAAAAAAGCCTGACCTTTGTGGAAGGCGATATCCGGGATAGCCAGTTACTCGATCAGGTCTTTCAGCAAAATTCGATTGATGCGGTAATTCATTTTGCCGGTCTTAAAGCAGTCGGTGAAAGCCAGCAGATTCCATTGGCTTATTTTGATAATAATATTGCCGGTTCAATTAGTCTGGTTCAGGCGATGCAGCGCGCACAGGTGTATAAACTGGTCTTTAGCTCTTCCGCCACTGTGTATGGTGAAGATAATCCTTCTCCATATCAGGAAGATATGCCCTTAAGTATGCCGAATAATAATTATGGCTATACCAAGTTGGTTGTTGAGCAGATGTTAGAAAAAGTAGCAATTGCAGATGAACGTTGGTCCATTGCCTTGCTACGTTATTTTAATCCGGTCGGCGCGCATAAAAGTGGACAGATTGGTGAAGATCCATTGGGTATTCCCAACAATCTGATGCCTTTTGTGACTCAAGTTGCGGTAGGTCTGCGTGAAAAGCTGTCTATTTTTGGCCATGATTACGACACGGCCGACGGCACCTGTGAGCGTGACTTTATTCATGTAGTGGATTTAGCGAAAGCACATGTTTTAGCAATTCAGAATCGTTTAAAGCATCAAGGCTGCCGGGCCTGGAATATTGGTACGGGCCAACCGATATCGGTATTAACCCTGAAAGATACCTTTGAGAAAGTGAATCAGATCCAGATTCCGTTTGAGTTCGCTGCACGACGTGATGGTGATTTGGCAAGTTTCTATGCAGACAATGCGCGTGCAGTAAAAGAGTTGGGCTGGACACCCGAATATGGCTTGGAGGATATGCTCGCCGATAGCTGGAAATGGCAAAAGCAGAACCCCAAAGGATATGGATCATAGATATGAATTTTATTTATGGGGTTATTTGTCATCAACTTACCCATTCATTGGTTTTTCTGGTGAATGAGCTGCTGAAAAGTCCTCATAGTATTATTCTTATTCATGTCGATCAAAAAGCCGACCTTGCCCCATTTCATACTCAATTCGGACAGCTTGATCAGGTATATTTTTTAGCAGACCGGACAGATGTACGATGGGGCAGCTATAGCCAAATTGAAGTCATGTTAAAACTCCTGCAGGAAGCACAAAAATATGATTACGGCTATTTTTTCTTCCTGTCCGGAGATGACATTCCTTTATGTTTCAATACCGCAAGAGAATTATTTCTAGAAAAAGAATATCAAAAACAGACCGAGTTTGTGGGTCATGATGATTTACCAGATGATGTGGAACAACGGGTGAATGTCCTGTATTTACCGATTATGTATCAGAAAGCTAAATCACCATTATTTCAGTTCCTGAACAGATGGGCATTATGGTATTGCCGGCACTTCCGTAAACAGGATATTTCTCATTTACCTAAACTATATAAAGGTTCAAACTGGATTACTCTCACCGATCAGGCGGTGACATTTATTCTGGATTATCTGGAAGCGAATCCGGATTATGCAAAAACCTTTAAATCTTCACTCTGTGCAGATGAAATCTTTTTCCATACCATTATTTATAATTCCCATTTTCAGCAACGCATCTATCATGTCCAGCATAGGATAGAGGATTGTGAAACAGGGCTAAGATATATTGACTGGGATTCCGGGCCGGATTATCCAAGAACTTTAGATGTGTCTGATTTTGATAAAATGAAGAAGTCAGGCATGCTGTTTGCGCGAAAAATGAATACAAATATCACAGTGGATATACTCGAAAAACATTTTTCATAAAAGCTTCAGGCCGGAAAAGTACCCTAAAAACTGGAGTCTTTTCTCTGGTTTAAGGGCATTGTTTTCAGGCTTTTTGAGGACTTAAGCATTGCCCTGGATCAGCTGGGTCAGCTCATCGACATAGTCCTGCATCGGTCGTGGATGATGATCACGGCGGCTTTCAATATTCAAACGCAATAATGGTTCAGTATTGGAGGCGCGCACATTAAAACGCCAGCTACCAAAATTCAGGCTGACGCCGTCGGTCTGGTCAATTTCTGGTTTTTGATCGGCATAATGATCGAAAAGTTTTTGGATGGTTGCCTGGGTATCGGCCACTTTAAAATTAATTTCACCTGAACATGGGAACTTGGCGATCATTTCTTCCACAAGAGAAGATAAGGATTTTCCTGTTTCAGACAGTACCGCCATAGCCAGTAACCATGGAATCATGCCGCTGTCACAGTAAGCAAAATCACGGAAATAGTGATGGGCACTCATTTCCCCGCCATAAGCCGCATTATGTTCACGCATGACATCTTTAATGAAGGCATGCCCTGATTTTGATTGGACGGTAATCCCCTGATACTGCTCTACCACATCCAGCGTATTCCAGACCAGACGCGGGTCATGGACAATTTTTTCGCCAGACTGCTTCAGCAGGAATGCCTGCGCCAGAAGGCCAACAATATAATAACCTTCAATGAACTGCCCTTTTTCATCGAACAGGAAGCAGCGGTCAAAGTCGCCATCCCAGGCAATGCCCATATCCGCACCATGCTGAATGACTGCATCACGGGTGCTATCACGGTTTTCAACCAGAATTGGATTCGGGATGCCATTCGGGAAGTTACCATCGGCCTCATTGTGAATTTTGACAAATTCAACCGGAATCTGGAGTTGTTGAAACTTCTGTTCAAGCGCATCAACCACATGTCCTGCGGCACCATTACCAGCATTCATCACCAGTTTCATCGGGCGGATTTTTGCCGGATCGATATAGGTCATCAGGTGGTCGATAAATTCTGGCAGGATATTATATTTTTCCGTATGACCTTTTTGGCTAACTTCAATGAATTGCCCTGATTCGGCCAAGGCCTGAATTTCTTTTAAGCCTGTATCTGCACTGATCGGACGGGCATTTTCACGCACCAGTTTCATCCCATTATAGTCCATTGGATTATGGCTGGCAGTAACTTCAATACCACCCTGAACATCCAGGTGGAAAGCTGCGAAATAAACTTCTTCGGTCCCGGTCATGCCAAGATCCAGCACATTGACCCCGGCATCATTCAAGCCGCGAATGGTGGCCTGTTTTAGCTCTTCACTGCTGAGTCGTATATCACAACCAATGGCTACTGTTTTAGGTTGATAAATTTGTCCATAAGCCCGGCCAATTTTGTAGGCGATATCTTCATTGAGTTCTGTACCCAGTTTGCCACGAATATCATAGGCTTTGAAGCAAGTCAGTTTTGTCATTTAGAGGCTCTCCATTCAGAAGAAAAAGGCCGGTTCCCCAGCCTTGATTCAATTTTAATTATTCTACGGTAACCGATTTTGCCAGGTTGCGTGGCTGATCCACATCCGTACCACGTAGCACTGCCACATGATAAGACAATAACTGCACCGGGATGCTATACACAATCGGTGCCAGCACTGCATTGACTGCCGGAATATGTACCACATGCTGGCGTTCTTTGGCTTTAATGCCGCTGTTTTCATCAGCAAACACAAATAGCTCGCCACCACGCGCCTGAACTTCTTCCATATTGGATTTGAGCTTATCCAGCATGTCATCCTGTGGTGCCAGAATCACTACCGGCATGTCATTGTCAACCAGTGCCAATGGCCCGTGTTTCAGTTCGCCTGCAGCATAACCTTCAGCATGAATATAGGAAATTTCTTTCAGCTTGAGTGCGCCTTCCAGTGCGATCGGGAAATGCGTACCACGGCCCAAGAACAGGCAGTGCTGCTTTTCAACAAACAGTTCAGAAAGGCGTAGAAGCTCATCATCATGACGCAAGGTATCCAGCATGACTTTAGGCATATGCCAAAGTCCTGTGGTAATTTCCGTCATTTTTTCTGTAGAAATAGTATTTTTTACAGAACCGATTTTCAGTACCAACAGCATCAAGGCTGCAAGCTGGGTGGTAAAGGCTTTGGTGGAAGCCACGCCAATTTCAGGACCAGCTAAAGTCAGCAGGCTGTAATCTGTTTCACGTACCATCGAAGAGGTTGCCACGTTACAGATCGTCATCGTGCTAATGTCGAGGCCTTTGGCAGTTGCACGTTTCTGTGTATCACGTAAGGCAGCCAAGGTATCGGCAGTTTCACCGGACTGGGAAATACATACATATAGCGTGTTGTTCACAATCACCGGAGTGCGATAACGGAACTCGCTGGCAATCTCGACCTGGCAAGGCAGGTCAATCAGCTGTTCAAACCAGTATTTGGCAATCATGCCGGCATGATAGCTGGTACCGCAGGCAATAATCTGGATTTGCTGGATTTTTGCAAAGTCTTGTTCCGCACTGGCAAGAAAATCTTCACGCAGGTCATTGCCATTTAAAGCTTGGGAAATGGTCTGTTTGATCGCTTCAGGCTGCTCATAAATTTCTTTGAGCATGTAGTGCTTGTATTCACCTTTAGAAGCATTGCTGACGGCAGCATCCAGTTCCTTGACCGGACGATCGACAAGTTGACCATCGACAAAGACTTCAATCGTGGTACGGGTCAAACGGGCAATATCGCCTTCTTCAAGATAAATAAAACGGTTGGTAATCGGGAGCAGAGCCAACTGGTCAGAACTGATAAAGTTTTCACCAATACCGACACCAATGACGAGCGGAGAACCTTCACGTACGGTAATCAGTTCATCAGGGTGGTCAGTATGTACGATACCCAGTGCATAGGCACCTTTCAGTTGTGGAACCACCTGGCGTACAGCTTCTAACAGGCTCGGGGTAGATTTCAGCGCATCATTGATCAGATGGGCAACCACTTCAGTATCAGTCTGTGAGGTAAACACATAGCCTAAAGCTTCAAGATCATCTTTCAGTTCCTGATAGTTTTCGATAATCCCGTTATGGACCACTGCTACATTTTCAGAAATATGCGGATGGGCATTTTCTTCAGTCGGTTTGCCATGGGTGGCCCAGCGTGTATGCGCAATGCCGAGTGAACCGCTAATCTGGGATTCATTCACAGCCTGTTCAAGGTTTGCAACCTTACCGACACGGCGTTCACGTAGGACTTGGCTGTTGTTAATGAGTGCCAAACCTGCTGAATCATAACCACGGTATTCCAGGCGTTTTAAGCCTTCAATCAAAATATTGGTAATGCTGCGTTCCGCAATGCCACCGACGATACCACACATATTTGTTCCCCTTATTTCTTGATTTTTTGCGGACGTGGATAGTTTTCTTTGGCAAATTGCTTAGAGCGCTCTACTGCCAAACTGTTGTCTTCCACATCACGGGTAATCGTCGAGCCTGCACCCACTGTAGCACCGTTACCAATTCTCACAGGTGCCACTAATGAACTGTTCGAGCCAATAAAGGCTTGATCACCAATAATTGTTTTAAATTTGTTGGCACCATCGTAATTACAGGTAATAGTCCCTGCACCGATGTTTGAGCCTGCACCAACTTCAGCATCACCCAGATAGGTAAAATGGTTGGCTTTAGAGCCTAGACCAATCGAGGTATTTTTAACTTCAACAAAGTTACCGATATGCACTTCATTGGCCAATTGTGCACCCGGACGGAGTCGTGCAAAAGGTCCAATCTGGGTATCTTCACCAACGATAGCATTGTCAAAAATGCTATATGGTTGAACCTTGGTGCCAGCTGCAATCTTGCTATTCTTAATGATACAGCCAGCGCCAATTTCAACGTTGTCGCCCAGCTCGCAATCACCTTCGATAATCACATTGATATCAATGCGGACATCCTGACCGACAGTTAAATTACCACGCAAGTCAAAGCGGCTTGGATCAATCAGATGTACACCTTGCTGCATTAGCTGTTTGGCTTGATAAGACTGGAACTGACGCTCTAAAGCAGCGAGCTGCACGCGGTCATTTACCCCTTCAACTTCAAAAGCCTGCTCAGGTTCTACCGATGCAACTTGTATACCATCTGCCAAAGCCATCGCGACAATATCAGTCAGGTAATATTCACCCTGCGCATTGTCATTGCTTAAATTTGGCAGCCATTGATGCAACTTGGCATTGCTGACGGCATAAATACCGGTATTGATTTCCTTGATCTGACGCTGTTCTTCGGAAGCATCCTTGTGCTCCACAATGGCCTGGATTTCACCATTTTCACGTACAATACGACCATAACCATTGGCATCTGGCAGGGTAAGCGTCACCAGACCAATACCGGTTTCTGCAGTGGCATCGAGTAATTTTTGCAAGGTCACAGGATTAATGCACGGTACATCGCCGGAAAGAATCAGCGAGACGCCGTCTTGTGGCAGGACAGGCAAGGTCATTTGTACGGCATGACCGGTACCCAGCTGTTCAGCCTGTTCGACCCATTTAATATCCTCTTGTGCAAATGCTGTCTGAACCCGATCACCGCCGTGACCATAAATCGTAATAATATTATCTGCGTTTAATTTTTTTGCCGTTTCAATGACATGACCCAGTAAAGGACGTCCTGCAAGGGGTTGTAATACTTTCGGTAAGCTAGAGCGCATGCGCGTTCCTTTACCTGCAGCAAGAATAATAACAGTCGTTGACATGTTCTAATCCTAAATATGGCTTATGCCACGATGAAGTAAAAATAAAGCAGAATACAAAGAGCAGCCCAAAGGCCGGCAATAATGTCATCCAGCATGATGCCGAAGCCACCGTCGACCTGTCGGTCAATCACACGGATCGGCCAAGGTTTCCAGATATCAAATAATCTGAATAGCGCAAAACCGATGAGCAACCATAACCAGTTCATCTGACCTAAGTAGATCAGGGGCAAAAATGTGATGGATTGTCCGGCAAATTCATCCCAGACGATGCGGCCATCATCATGTACACCCATGACTCTAGCAGTATGCCCGCAGATATATATGCCAACCAGGGACATGATGGCAATGGCAAAAACACTGTTTAGAAAACCAAGATGCAGCCAAATAGGAATAAATAAAAGTGCAAAGGCCGAACCAAAGGTACCGGGTGCTTTAGGTGCCAGACCAGAACCAAAACCAACCCCACTAAAGACAATCAGTCGGTCGATCCATGACATGGCTTTAAAATTAATCGCAGGTTTATGCAAAATGTTGATACCCATTAAATTGAAGTGAATGATCTACGCCATCTTTTTCAAAAGTTAAGCCGTGTTGCTGCTGAATTGTGCCGATCATACTAATCGAAACATCAAGTTGTTTTTGCAATAATTTTTCGTAATTTTGCGGGCTTATTGTAAAGCATAATTCGTAATCATCGCCACCAGCGAGGGCATATTGCCATTTTTGCTCATCGTTTAAAGCATGCAGGGTGGGACTGATCGGCAGGTTTTCAAGTTGCAGCTTGGCACCGACTTGAGAGGCTTTGAGAATATGTCCAAGATCTTGGGCCAAACCATCCGAGACGTCAATCATGCTATGCGCCAGACCTTTTAGGGCAGCACCGAGCTGACAACGTGGCGTTGGATAGTCCAGACGTTTTTGCAGTGGATGACCAAGATGCTGGAGTGCAAAAGCTGCATCACCGACAGTTCCACTGACACAGATCAGATCACCGGGTTTCGCACCTGAGCGTGGAATGGCTTGACCAATATCCACCCAGCCCAATGCTGTGATAGACAGGGTTAAATGAGGACTTTGAGTGGTATCACCACCGATTAAGCTCACACCAAATTGATCGCAACAATCATATAAACCCTGACTAAAAGCTTTTAGCCAGTCATGATCAATTTGGGGTAGGCTCAATGCGAGTAAAATACTGTGCGGGGTTGCGCCCATCGCGGCAATATCAGATAAATTGACAGCCACAGATTTCCAGCCAATCGCATGCGGATTGGTATTCATTGGAAAATGGCGTCCAGCAATCAGGGTGTCGGCACAGATGACCAGTTGTTGCTGAGGAGGAGGGGTGAGCAAGGCTGAATCGTCACCGACGCCCAGATCGACAGAATTGGCATTCTTGCGATTGAAATAGGTGTCGATAATCGAAAATTCAGCCATACAACGAATCTACGCTATTAGTTAGACTGCTGTTTTTCTGCTGCACGCAAAGTTGTCGCTAAACGATCCAATACACCATTGATGTATTTATGGCTATCGGCACCGCCAAAATGTTTAGCCAGCTCGATCGCTTCATCTAGAACCACGCGATATGGAATCTCAAGATGTTCTTTAAGTTCATATGCACCAAGACGAAGGGTCGCAAGTTCAACACCGTCAAGTGCAGAAAGTTCGCGATCGAGTACCGGGATTAAGAGCGCATCCAATGCTTCATGATTGGCAACCACTTGAGTCAACAATTCATGATAATAGCTCAGATCCACTTTGTGCATGGCATTTTCCACACGCGTACGTGCTTCAATCTCATGCACCGGATTGTGGCTCATTTGCCATTCATAAATTCCTTGTACAGCAAAGCGACGTGCTTTACGTTTTGCTGCATAAGTTGCTTGAAGTGTTTGCGACATAGCGTTAAATAGCCTTTAACAAGTTAACCATTTCAATCGCAGTCAGGGCAGCTTCGCTACCTTTATTGCCTGCTTTTGTTCCAGAGCGTTCAATCGCTTGTTCAATACTGTCCGTAGTGAGTACACCGTTAATGACAGGTAAGCCAGTGTCCAGGCCAACCACGCCTAAACCTTTGGCACATTCGCCTGCAACGAAATCGAAGTGAGGCGTGCTACCACGAATCACGGCGCCAAGCGCGATGATGGCATCGAAACGATCTGAAGCTGCCAGTTTTTTCGCAACTACAGGAAGTTCCCAGGCACCAGGTGCATGAACAACAGTGATATTATCCTCTGATACACCATGACGTTTCAATGTATCAATGGCACCTTCTAACAGATGTTCAACCACAAAGCTGTTAAAACGACCAACTAAAATCGCATAACGGTCTTCGTTCGCGAGATGTAACATACCTTCAATACGGCGAACTGCCATAACAACCTCGATAATTTCTTAAGATGTTTGTTGTGCGGTGATGTATTCCACCACTTCTAAGTTAAAGCCTGATAGTGCATTGAAGCGCAATGGAGAGCTGAGCAGCTTCATTTTTTCAACGCCTAGATCACGCAAAATTTGTGCACCGACACCAATGGTCTGATACTGCTGAGACAGTGCAGCATTTGATTTTACATTTTTTGGTGCATTTAAGGTATCTAATGCTGGACCCAAATCCTGTAAATGACGTTGCCCAATCCAGACCAGTACACCACGATCACTATTGGAAATTTCTTTTAATGCGCGGTCTAAGTTCCAGGCCGGTTCGCCGTCCTGTTTTTTCAGTTTGAGCAAATCACGGGTCGGATTAAAACCATGTACACGAACGGTGGTCACGCCTTGTTTAGGCTCGCCTTTGACCAGGGCCAAATGAATATCCGGGTTGCCCAGTTCACGATAACGATATAAATCAAATGTGCCGTATTCGGTGTCGAGTTTTTGATGATCGAGACGCTCAACCGTTTGCTCATTGGTCATGCGGTAATGAATCAGGTCGGCAATGGTGCCAATTTTCAAACCATGCTTTTCAGCAAAAACTTCAAGATCCGGACGGCGCGCCATCGTGCCATCTTCATTGATGATTTCACAAATCACCGAAGCCGGTTCCAGTCCTGCTAAACGAGAAAGATCACAACCTGCCTCGGTATGCCCGGCACGGTGCAATACGCCACCCGGCTGCGCCATCAGCGGGAAGATGTGTCCTGGCTGTACAATATCTGCCGGTTTGGCATGAGCAGCCACCGCAGTTTGAATCGTGTGCGCACGTTCAGCCGGTGAGATCCCGGTAGAAATACCTTTGGCTGCTTCAATTGACAGGGTAAAATTGGTTCCATGCTGGGCACCGTTTGCATCGACCATCAAAGGCAGATTCAACTGCTGGCAACGCTCTTTGCTTAAAGTCAGGCAGACCAGACCACGTGCATGGGTGATCATGAAGTTGATGTCTTCAGGACGTACGTGCGTGGCAGCAATCACTAAGTCGCCTTCATTTTCACGATCTTCATCATCCATCAGGATGACCATTTTTCCTGCACGGATATCTGCTACAAGCTCTTCAACAGTATTGAGCGGCATCAACCTTCACCTTCTTTTTTGATCTTGATCAGACCGAATCATGACATTATTGGGTACATAGTCTAACGCTTTTTAAGCAATTTTGCCTATGCTTATTAGTTTCCCTATAGTGGTTCAATGTTATACACAGTCTTGGGAATCATGAAAAGCCGACTTTAAATGAAAGCCAGGGCTTTATGCAGGTTTTTTGAACAGTTAAAATGCATAAAAAATGAAAAACTTAGGCGAAGTCCTTCTAAGTTAAAGTATTAATTTGTTTTTTATACAGTTTTATTCCTGTTTTTGTGATTTTCAGACTTTTATTTTGCTGGTCAACGATCAAGAGCAGAAAAATTTACCAGATATTAAAAAACTTGAATAAAACAAAAAAGCGAACCGCAGTTCGCTTTTGAGAAAATTCATACTTAGAAGAAACCAGCCGGTTTGGTCGAATAGCTGACTAGCAAGTTTTTAGTCTGCTGATAATGATCCAGCATCATTCTGTGATTCTCACGTCCAATGCCTGATTTTTTATAACCACCGAAAGCCGCATGTGCAGGATAAATATGATAACAGTTGGTCCAGACCCGACCCGCTTGAATCGCGCGTCCTGCACGGTAGGAGGTATGCGCTGAGCGTGACCAGACACCGGCACCTAAACCATAAATCGTATCATTGGCAATCTTGATCGCATCATCAAAGTCTTTAAAGGTGGTCACAGCCAGTACAGGCCCGAAGATTTCTTCCTGGAAGGTCTTCATGTCATTGGTGCCTTTAAAGATGGTCGGTTCAATATAGAAACCTTGACCGACTTCCTGACGTGCTTCACCACCGGTCAGGATCTGTGCACCTTCTTCACGGCCAGTGGC